>JAZRVP010000178.1:0-4029 GCA_045599245.1 Myxococcota bacterium | reverse complement strand
CGGCACATATCGCTGTGAGAAAAACACGCTCTATGCCTGCGTGAACGACGTCTGGAAAGAAAGCAAAGCATGCGGAAAACTTTTCTGCAACAGCCAGTCCGGTCAATGCGATAATGGCCCGGAGGTCATCATCAACTGCGATAAAACCGACAATAAATGCGAAAACGGCATTTTAACCGTCTGCAATGAAGAAACCGGCAAGACCGAAAACAGTATTTGCCCAAGTATGGAGTGTGACGGTTCGGTTTGCAAATCACTTTGCGAAGACGACGAGACAAAATGCGAAGGCGATGACGAAAATGGCTATACGCTTTCCAAATGCGTCGATGGCGAATGGGTTGCCGACAATCAGGTCTGTGAATTCTGCTCCGAAGACGGCAAATCCTGCGTCGAAAAAACATGCAGCTACGAACTGAATGGCGAAGCCGTCACGATGCATGACGGCGATTCGCTTTGTGACAATGACAAAATCGTTCGCTGCGACTTCCCGAATGTCGTCGAAGACCCCTGCAAAACCGGTCTTTGTGACGCTTCCGGGGATGAATTGACCTGCAAGCCCCGAAGCTGCGTCGTTTCCGATGTCATGACTCTTGAAAACGGCAGCAGCGCATGCGTCGACAGCAAACGCGTCAGTTGTGAAGACGGAACACTCACTGAACATGACTGCGATGCCTTTGAAGTATGCGCCGATGGCGAAACAGAATGCCGTCCCGGCAAAGACTGTCTCGAGGGTGCCGTGAAACACCTCGATTCCAGGTGTGATGCCGATTTCAATGTTTCACAGTGCCAGGACGGAACGATGGTCGTCGCAAAAGAATGCAACGCGGCGGCAGAAGAAGAAGCCGATCGCACGTTCTGTTCGAGCCGTCTGGAATGCGAAAAAGCCGGCGCCGATGACTGTGCCGCCGTCGAAGACGGCCATCCGCTCATTGCAAATGGCGATTTCTGGTGCAACGGCGATGTCCTCTATCAGTGCGTCAATACACAGGTCGATTTCAGCAAGGTCTGCGAAGGTGATACGCCGGTCTGCGATACAAACGAATGTCGTGCATACAAAACCTGCGAAGACGGCAGTGAAGTAATCGCTCACGGACAGGGTGTCTGCTTCGATGATCCCGATGGTGCCGGCGTATGCATGGACGGCCGCTTGACGCGTAACGAAAATGGGACCTGCCCCGCGCATACACTTTGCGTTGTCGAGGATGAAAATGCCTATTGCGCCTGTGATGAAGAAAATCACTGGACAAATGGTGTTGGCAGCTGCGTCTGCGCCGCAGGCTGGGGCGGTGATAACTGCGACTGTAATTTGTCGACTTCCTATGTGGATGCAACTGGTGAATGCCAGACAAAATGTTCGGCCAACGTTTGCACAAATACGGACACGGGGTCGATTTTTGTGGAATGCGGCGCCGATGGCGTGCCTCTGGCAGCCGTTGAACAAAATGTTTCCTGTGCCAGTGCCACGACTGTCGGCGAATGCTGGAATGAAGCATTGGATTGCAACGGACTTCAGCCTGTTGTCTGCATGAACGGAGCCTGGCAGAACCAAGGCGATGCCTGCAGCTTTGTCTGCAATAACGGTCAATGCGCAGATACAGATAAGTGCACAAAAGATTTGGACTGCACTGCCTCCGGCGATCACAAAGTTGGCAAATGCGAACCTGTCCCCGGACAGGCATACGGCACGTGTACTTCCGTCTGTGACGCCGCAAATCACTGGGTCGGCACCGATACATGCGCCTGTGATGAAGCAAATCAATATATCCTTTCCGGCGAATCCTGCACTCTCGTCGAATGCGTGACCGACACACACTGCACAAGACGTCTCCCGTCAAATGCCACAGCCTGGTCGTGCAGTACGACGCAGCATCAGTGCGAAATCGCCGGCTGTGACAAAGGCTTCAGCGTTTCTGATGACAAATTGTCCTGCGTCTGTGCCGCAGGCAGTATCGTCGTCAACAACGAATGCGTCACAAAGAAAACCTGCAATACGGGTGAAGTTCTGGACGAATCCACCAATGAATGTGCCTGTGACACAGCTCATGGTTATATTAAATTTAATGACAATTGTGTTGTAAAAGCCGTCTGCCGCACGGGCGAAGTCTATAACGACGCCACCAACGCGTGTGACTGCGATACGGCTAATAACTACATTGCGTATGGCGGCGCCTGTGTTCCAAAAGCAACATGCGGAACGAGTGAGTTTTATGTTGAGGCCACAAATACCTGTGTCCCCAAAGCAACGTGCGGAACAGGTGAAGTTTATGACGAAACCACGAATACCTGTGCCTGTGATACCGACAATCTTTGGATAGGAACGGCAGGCGCCTGCATTTGCAATGGCTTCCTGAATGCATCGGGTGGATGTGATGAAATTACGATATGCGAAGTTGGTATGTTCTATAACGCGGCCACAAATGATTGTGATGAAATAGCCACTTGCCCCACTGATGAATTCTATTACGCGGCCACGAACACCTGTCATAAAGCTGGCGAAGCCATCACCATTGGTCACTATGAGCAGGATGGCGACACGACCAATGGCAGCGAACCCATTAACTGGCGCATTCTTGACGTAAAAAATGGCAAAGTCCTCATCATCAGTGAAAAAATAATCGATGTGCAACCATACAACTCGACCTCTACTTCCGTAACCTGGGAACAGAGTTCGCTTCGGGAATGGCTCAACGAATCCAACTTCATCGACACCGCATTTTCAACGGAAGAAAAAGCCCAAATTGCCCCCTCTGTGATTAATAACAATCCACTTTCTGGTTATGTCCCAACTCCATGCGACCCAACGCTTGACAAAATCTTTCTGCTCAGCCCTGATGAGACCAAAACCTATCTTGGCTCTGACGTAAAGGCAGAAGCCACGAGCTACGCCTATAATAAAGGCAAACTTAACGGTGCTTTGTTTGATTGCTCTGAATCGGGAGATGGTTTAGAGAAAGAGACTCATTGCTTTGGCCACTGGTGGCTTCGCACGCCGGGCGCAACCGATTTCCCCTCACTCATTAGTGGAGGGGGATACTATAGTAATGGTTCTATCACTGGTAATGGCAGCATTCGTCCCGCTTTATGGATGATTGTTGATCCAGGTGCACTCGAGTGCGAAACGGGCGAAATCTTTGTTTCTGCATCACGCACCTGTGCCTGTGATACCGACAATCACTGGACAGGCACGGCAGGCTCCTGCACTTGCAGCGGCGTCCTGAATGCATCCGGTGTGTGTGCAGCCTCTTGCACCCCTGAAGAATTGTATAACGCGGCTACAAAAAAGTGTGACCCCAAACCGACATGTACCACTGAAGAATCCTATAACATAGCCACAAATGAATGTGAGAAAATCCCCACATGTACCGCTGAAGAATCCTATAACATAGCCACAAATGAATGTGAGAAAATCCCCACATGCAACGGCGAACATGAAGTTTATGATGCAGCCTCGAATACTTGCAAATGCGAAGAAAACTATCAGCGCAATCTTAGTGATGATGGTTGTGAACCTTGTCTGGCTATTGGCAATATTACCATTTGTAGATAATCAAATACAGATGTGTTGAAACATGCGTTCCTGGAACGCAGAACCATCTGATTAGCATCAAAAGTCCCGTATCTGACGACATCATGACAAATTGCAGTGCTTCATGATATCGTTCGGTCGGGACTTTTTTGATTTTCGAGGCATATTGAGCGAGGCTCAAGAAACCTGTGGGCGGCAGCGTATGAAGCCGCCGCCGGCAATAAGCGGAGCCCTCTGTTCTCCTGCATACTGCCGCCTTTCTCATCTAAGCCCCTCGCCATGACTCGCTTTGCGCACATTTTTCTTTTGACTCGCTAAACTTAGCGAGCGATAGAATGCGGGCTCGATATCGAGCAATGACATTTGATAAAGGGAGAAATGGATTATGGACGAACTGCTTTCACCTAAACTTGACATTGTCTTTAAAAAGTTATTTTCGGAAAACCTCGATCTGCTGCGGGATTTTGTATCATCGATGTTGTCGATTCCAATGGAACAAGTGC
>JAZRVP010000177.1:0-19998 GCA_045599245.1 Myxococcota bacterium | reverse complement strand
CTCCAACTCGTTCATTTCATTTGCTCACTGGGCTCTGCGATGCCAGCCGTCCACCGGACGCCTGCCTTCTCGGCCCCCCGGCTCTCATCAATTTCTGCCTAAAAATTGCGAAATACGCCATATTCAATAGATATATGAATTAACCCTGGCTGAGCTTTAACCCGGCGTCTGCGTGAAATAACGCGCGATGTTGACTAATCGCTACAGGTCAACTAAAAACGGCCTGCGGCACTTTTTCTATTTTGTCGGATGACACCCCATGTTGAGACGAATTGCATATCTCCCCCTATTGATATCCCTGTTCGTGTTATGCACGAGCCCGGCCGAGGCTGAGCCCAAGGACTACTCCTCGCCAGACCTGCGTCCCGTCAAACTCAAGGCCGATCGAGCCATGGGCCGTCTCCTCGTCCAAGTCAATTTCAGCTCCCACCACATCAAGGTTGACGGTGCCGAGTATCCCGCATATCTCGCCGATTCCGGGATCGAGGTCACGTCCAATGAAATTCATGAAGTCGTGGTCACAAACGGCAGCGGTGCGGAAAAGAAGTATCGTCTAAGCATCAATCCGGGGGAAACGATGATGCTATACGTCGATCTTGGAGGTGCCAAAAAAGCCGACGGAAAGAAAGAAGAAAAGAAGGATGACAAAAAAGATGATGCCTCGATGGGATTTTTGACGATTACGGCAGAATCGGAAGCCCAGATTTACATCGACGGCAAGCTGGTTTCATCCAAGACACCGCTCAAAAAGCATGAAGTCAACACGGGTTCGCATACGGTTCGAGTCTATTTCTTTGACACGCGCAAGTTTTCAAAATCGCGCGAAATCTATGTTGGAAAAGGCGCGAACATGAACCTGAATTTCACGAAAGACCGGTAATACAGCAGTCAAATCCTGCACGAAAGAGACGCCCCGGTGAGAATTGTGTTCAGGCGGGCTCTGCCCCGGACCCCGCTTAAGGGCTGAGCCCTTAAGAATCCGCAATTTTTTAGGTGGTATTATTTGGGGCTACCTATCCCTTGTTCCCCGCTGCCCCCCTCCAGCTCTCTTCATTTTCTGCCTAAAAATTGCGAAATACTCTGCCATATTCAGCAGATTTGTGAATTACTCCTGGCTGAGTAACGGGGCTCCGAGCATGAAGTTGAATTCCTGCGTGCCATGACAGGCGTGTTGGCAAAAAAAAGGGGACTATAATGAAGTCCCCAAAAGCATCAGTCATGAGAGAGAAGAATCACTCTTCGGTGTCACTTGTAATAGTATTAGAAGATGCGGAGCCTTTATCAGCCGGGAGGCAATAATAAGCGGCGGTACCTTTAACCCATTCGACGCAGGCGGCGCCTTCCGGGCATGAGGATTTGTAATTGAATCCGGTTGCGTCGAGTTCTTCTTTAGTGCAGCCGACAGAGGAAGTGCATTCAGAGGCGCTTGGGAGGCAACGGTGAGTGCAGAAAGGTTCGGAAGACTGATAGATGCCGCAGATTGTGCTATCGCAATCGAAGACGTAATTTGCGGCGCAAGTAGCGGTTCTCGCGTCACCGACGGGGGAACAGGCGATGGTATGAGCTTTGGTATTAGGGATGGAGCAAGGGCCGTATTCTTCAGGCGAGCAAGCCATCAGACACAAAGCGGAAACGAAGAGGATCCCGAGAGAACGAAGCGCAATAAGTTTTGACATTCTGAATACTCCAAACAATAACTGATGCTATGGCGCGGAACTCGTAACGCCATAAATTTTAGCTCTGACGGATGAAAAGTGCAAGCGAGAAAAGCGTCCGTGGATGGAAAAGTCAGAACAGAGACTTGAATTTGAACTCGGTTCTGCCGAGGCGGATGGTATCGTTGTCGATGAGGTCGGATTTTGTGCAACGTTTTTGATTGACGAAAGTTCCGTTCATCGAGTCAAGGTCAGTGACCTGGAAGTTACCATTTTCGTGTCGGATGGTGCAATGTTTAGCGGAGAGGAAAGGGTCGGTGATAACGATATCGCAATCGGCTGCGGTACCGAGGATATTTTTACCGTCATAGATGCGAAAATCCTCGCCGCGATGGTTACCATTTTGAGCGACGATCCATCCGACGACGGTTTTTTGAGGGCCGATATTGAGTGCATCGAGATTAAGAGCGACTGTTTTTTCGCCATTTTCTGCGGGCTGAGGAGCGCCGGGAGCGGCTGGCTGAGGGGCTCCGTTGCTGACCTGTCCCACGGGAGTTCCGCAGTACGGGCACATATCCCAGTCTGCCTGCAGTGGAGTCTGACAGTTCATGCAGGTGATCGCGATTGCCTGTTGATGTTTATTGCGTTTACCCTTACCCATTTTTGATGAACCCTGTTGTTGAGCGGAAACCTGACCTGCCGGGCGTCTAGTTCCGGCACCACCGCCGGCATATCCGCCGCCACCTGCATTGCCGCCGCCCGCATTATTTCCGGCATAACCGCCTGCAGGCTGTCCCCCGCCCCTGTTATTGCGAACCTGACCACCGGCATTCTGACTGCCGCCAACAGTCCCGTTTGCGGCTGCCTTTCTCTGATTTTGAAGTTCTCCTGCGGATTTGTTTTTATTTTTGTCCATGCCTGTGACGTTATCTGCGGCATTATAGAGTTTTTTATCCATGTTTGACATGGCGCTCATTGCCTTGGCCTGGACTTTACCGACTGTATTTCGACGCACCTGGGCAACCGCACGATCCTTAAATCGGTTCGCCGATGATCGGAACATCGATGTAAACATTCGTGAAAAGAAATCCATCAGTCACCTCGTGTGCGGTCTCTATTTTCTCGCACAAATATCTTTAATCCTAGCATATTTGGGATTTAGTGACAAGTTTTGAGCATCAAGGCTTGTGAGGGCTGCTTCTGACGTACGCAGCCCCGGCCCGGTCTATGTCGCCTCCGGCTCCATACGCCCGGCCTCCTCTGTTCGTTCATTTAATACGGCACTTATCACCAGCACGGCAATGCCGAATACAATCATTCCAATCGCAATTCCCTGTGAAGTCGACAATATCGTTCCATGCCCCTGCGGCACCCGGAAGAATTCGTTGACCCACGGCGATGCCTTTTCAAAGAAATACCCGCGTTCCGGATCATCACGCATGATTTCGACGACAAATCTCAACACCCCGTACCCGATAAGCCAGACACCGGCCATCACGCCGTGACGTTTTCTTCGAAGCAAAAGCCACCACAAAACGCCGAAAAGAACCAGCTCTCCGCATGTTTCATACAGCTGTGTGGCATGAAGAAGAGGGGTTTGTCCCGACTTAATCATCATGTCGTGATAAGCGGCATCATTGACCAGTGCGGCATAGGCAAAGGAACCTGCGTCATATCGAACGCCAATGGTTCCGGTCGTCACGGCCCCCCAGCAGCAGCCAGCCGCGAGACACCCCAGGCGGCCAAAGGCATGCGTTATCGCCAGTGCCGCACCAAGCATGTCCATCACACTCAGTGCCTCAACCGGTACCCCCCGTCGATAGCGACGGACAAAAAATACAGCCATCACGATAAATCCTGCGATGACGCCGCCATAAAATGTCAGGCCGCCTTCGGCAAAATTCAGGACGCGAAGACAGTTTGACGCCTTTGCGCCGATGAGTTCCGGATGAAAACAAGCATTCCAGTATGTCGACCACTCAACGATCACGTGCGCGGCACGGGCTCCCAAAAAGCCGATGACAATCATCCAGAGGCAGAGACGCGCCATTTCTTTGGACGACCGTCCGCGAAGCTTCGCCATCTTCATGATCGTCCAAATCCCCAGTCCTATGCCCACCAAAATACAAAATGCATAAGAATGGACGACAAGCGGCTCGCTGAAAACCGGAACATAATGACCGCTAAACGTCGAAAGAAACTGATATCCGGCCCAGATGAAGACACCTAAGACAATGGCCCCCTGTATTCCGCCCTCCGCACGACGTCCCGCACGAAAAATCAAAACGCTGCTCACCAGTCCCCATATCATCAGCGCACAGACTATCCCCCATAAAATGCGCTCAAATACCGTTCCGTAAAGCGTTACACCAAATATTTCTAATAAATCAGGATACATGGACCTCTCTTTTTCTTAAACCGCCGGTGCCTATTCACTCCCTATTGGCATCAATTGCAAGATGTTTCATGTGCATGATTGCTATATTCCCCATCTTTCTTTACATTATTGTCCGTCAGAATTGGCAGTTTTCTTCACTGACACCCGCCTCAATTTACAATTGTTCATGGCATGAAATCCCGCTATTTCAAGTTTTACAACAACCTGACGCTCCGCCAGCGCATCATCTTCACATGCGCCCTTGACAGCGTTATTCTGAGTCTTCTCGTACTTGTTCTCTTCTCCCGCACCCTGTTCAATCTTGAAATCGCCATTTCCGACAGGGTTCTCGATTTCGATATCATACACCTGACAGATGTCATGGATCGAAAGCAGGACACCCCTGTGTGGCATCTCAAAGACGGAGACCTCTATCGCGGCGACTTTTTCGTCGGCGGTATCAACCATTTCAACACTGACACGTCGTTCTTTGACACGATGTGGGAAAAAACGAATACAGCTTTCTTTTTTTCGGCCAAATGTCCAGACAATGCGGATGAAACCATCAAACAAGACATCTCATGCAAGCCGGGAGACTTTGTTTTCGTTGCAGGTGATAAATATTTTCAGCGTTTACTCGGGAAACCCATAAAAGCACACGTCACAGCCCAGCTCATGCAGGCCGATCACTGCAATGACATCAGCCAGCTGCGCGACGAAAGCGGTTACGTAAAGTATCACCTCATCCGGGATGAAAACAACATTCCCATTGGTGCAGTTGGTGCCGTTCAAAGCATCACAACCATTGAAAAAATGCGCTTTCAGGTTGCATGGAAAGTCTTCATTCTCATTTTTATCGTTCTCCTGCTCTCTGGTTTCACACTGGCCCTGATTTCCGGCAAATGGGTCAGCGTCGTAACCAAAGTCCAGAACTACCTCAACAACGTCCAAAAAGGCGAACCCACACTCAGCGAGTCCCAAATCAACCACATATCGTGTGCCGATATCAGAGCTGTGAAATCAAGCCTGGAAGAGATTGCCGAATCCATTCGAGAAAAGAAGCGCATCGATTCAGAACTGGAATTTGCAAACATCATTCAGCGCAATATGATGCCCAATCATTTTCCGGCATTTGCGGAAATCGATGCATTCGACATATTCGCAACGATGACTCCGGCTAAGGAAGTTGGCGGCGACCTGTACGACTTCTTTATGCCGGACAAAACCCATCTGGCCGTTGTCATAGCCGACGTTTCAGGCAAAGGAATTCCGGCAGCACTGTTCATGGTCAGCACCAAAAACCTCATCAAAAACTATCTTGTTCAGAACTTTGCACCAGAAATTGTCTTTGAAAAGGTCAACGAACTGCTGTGCGAAATTAACGAAACGGGTCATTTTGTCACGGCGTGGATGGGACTTCTCGATATCACATCTGGCGACCTCACATTCGTCAATGCCGGCCACAATCCTCCCCTATTTTCCAATAATAACCATGTTTTTGAGTGGCTCAAGCAGCGTTCCGGATTTGTCCTTGCCGGCATGCCCGGTAAAAAATACAAACCGCACCACCTCACCATGACACCGGGTGCAAAGCTGTTTCTTTACACGGACGGCATCACAGAAGCCCATGACATGACAAAGAATATGTATGGCGAAACCAGGCTTTTGGACTACCTGAATGAGCACTTTGACTGCGCACTGCCCGACATTCTTCAGGGTCTAAAAACAGACATCGACACCTTTGTCGGCGAAGCCGAACAATTCGATGACATCACCATGCTCGTGCTCGAATACAAAGGAGTTCATACGATGAAAGTCGAAACATTCCAGGCAAATCTCGAAACACTTCCGAAAATTCAGGCATTTGCGAGAAAAGCCATGGAAACGACCGAGTACCCGGTCAACATTCTCATGAAACTGCTTCTCGTCATCGAAGAAGTCTTTGTCAATATCACAACTTACGCCTATCCCGATTCAGAAGGCGACGTACTGTTCGAGATTGACGTCCAAAACAACCAGATATCCATGACATTTACCGATTCCGGCATTGCATTTAATCCTCTGGAACAAGAGCCCCCGGAGCTTCATGGCAAAGCAAACACACGACAAGCCGGAGGTCTCGGCATTTTCATGACGCGAAAGATCATGGATACAGCCGAATATCATTACATCGACGGGAAAAACATATTGCATTTGATTAAGAATATATAACGCCGCAAATCCTCATACAGAGCCCCAGAACCTGTTCCGACAAAAAGTTCGTAACCAGTCACTCCGGCATGAGAACGAAATCTGAAAAAATCGACATGTAAACTGTAACAAATGATTCTCGAAGGCATCATATATAGTGCAGGACAATGGGGTTCTGCATAACAGGAGGTATGATGCCAGTCAGAGTGTAGAAGATTTCAGGTGACCGTGTTGTTCGTTCATTTGCGAAATTGTGGTTTCACTCTCTCAGGTGAAACCATAACCTACCCAATGAAGGGGCACAGGAACCGCCCACATAACGTAACGAAGCCGACTTAATCATCTTGACGGAGAACATTGAGTATGGCCCGTTTACGGCCTCGAAGCGCATTGAGAGTACGCGCCTTCGGTACCAGGTGACTTTTTCAAACAGAAAAAAGCCGCCGCCGAAGGAGTGTATTTTGTGCGCCACGCGCGCCGGAAAACGGGCTGGCGGCGGAGGCGGGTTAGGAGGGCCCCTGAACTTCACACACAAAAATATGCAGTTTTAGGTTAAATTTAATTTAATACAAAGTTACAACACGGTGGAGTGTATTTTGTGCGCCACGCGCGCCGGAAAACGGGCTGGCGGACCGGTACAACAATCGTGTTCCAGCCACTCAATCCCATTCGAGAAACCGGCATTTAATCACTTTGTCGTCCAAATGAGGCGTTCTGGCGCAGATGGCATATTTATAACCATCCTCGATTTGATATTCGCGAAAAGAATAGTCGGCGTCATCGACAGACTGACGAACGACGATATTTTCGTTCTGAAATTCGACACAAAAGTCGGACAGATTGAGATAAAACCCGAGTCCAGTCACTTTCATGAAGCTTTCCTTGAGCGTCCAAAACCGAAAGAAAATATCATATCGAGACGCACCATCCGGTTGATTTGCAATGGCCTCAAATTCGGAGGTGAAAAAGAATTTTCTTGCGATATTGAGATCGATCGGAGTGACGCGTTCGACATCACATCCAATTTCACAATCAGAAATGGCGCACATCACGCGTTCTTCTGAATGAGAAAGATTGAAATGGAGATTTGGAAACTTCGAAAGGAATGGTTTTTTATGGGCTGAATAGCCTATTTCATGTGAATGGGCATCAATTCCCTGGTCGCGAAGAGCGCGTTCAAGGAGAAGTCCGACGCCGAGAGAGAGTCGTTTGTCCTTGTCAAAGCGCATGGCATCGATTTTACGCCGACGATATTCAGGCATTGAAAAATAGAGCCGCAGAAAACGATTTTCATCTTTCAAGTCGTCTGTATCGGCGAAATAAACCGAGGCGTAATTCGATGTCACCGGCATAATGTCATGCGCATGCAGCCTACGCTTCGATGGTTAAAACTTCATCGAAGCCGGTCATGGAAAAGATTTCGTTGACGTTATCACAGACATGGCGAAGGGTCATTGATCCGCCTTTTGCATCCATCATTTTCTGTGCAAAAAGAAGAACACGAAGGCCGGCAGAAGAAATGTACTCGAGTTTTTCCATATCGAGAATGATTGAATCGGCATTCACAGCTTTGTCATTAAACGATTTTTCGAGAACAGGAGCCGTTGTAGCATCGAGACACCCATTCAAAGTAATCAACAAAACGGAACCGTTCAAACTACAAGTAATATCCATTCCAACCTCCGTATAACTGTTTATTAATCCGTTTTTCGACAATTGCTGTCCATACATCAGCAGGTTTGTGAATTGCCCCTGGCTGAGCTGTGACCAAATACCAAGTTTCACAGACGCCCGTCAAACGTCATTGATAAGAGCCCCACAAAGAGCGCAGCCTCACGATAACACGAAAGAGGTTTTAATCCCAACGCAAAGATACTACCGCAAGAAGAGCCGTATTGTCCCCCAATATTCACGGCGAACGTATCGGCCAGGCCGATAGCGAGCCGAAAATGCGTGCGTATTGTCTTTTGACAATAGCGCGCGCCCCCAATCAATGTTAAGATGAAGCATTGTCAACTTTTCACATCAAACAAGGACGATATGAGACTATTCTCTAACTGTGCAATATTTGTGAGCGTGCGGTGTTTTGCCTACGGCTGCTCATCCGACAGTGTTTCAACCGGCGATCAAACGAGAAGTCCGGGTGATTCGTGTCACACATCGAAGGAATGTCCCGAAGATACAGAATGCATTCATTCGGTTTGTACGAAAACTGAGCGCATTTGCGGGGACAAGAAATGCGAGACTAATCAGAGGTGTATTGAGTCCGAGTGTGTAACAAAGTGCGGCGAGGAGGTCTGTTCAAAGGAGCAGACGTGTGTCGAGGGAAAATGTGTCGATAAGTGCGGCACTGCAATCTGCGATGAAACCCAAGAATGTGTTCCAGGCGAGTTTTGTCTGAACGGAACGAAACGATGCGGGGAGAGCTGCTGTGAAGTGACACAGATTTGCGGGACGAGCCAACGCTGCTGTGAACGCGATGAAATGTGTGGCCGGAATTGCTGTTCAGAGAATGAGGTGTGTGAATACGAAATGTGCCACCTCAAATGTGAAGAGAACCGGGTCCGATGTCAGGACGAGAACGGTGTTGAAAGCTTCTGCGGAGCAGACGAGATATGCGTATCGAATCAGTGTTTCAAGCCGAGTGTTTCGTGCATAGACAACTATATATGTGAAGAAACGCAGTTCTGTGATGCGGTTATGAAGACGTGTTTGCCGTTGCCCGGAGGCGAAGCGTGTAAAAGCGAGCCGTCAGGATGGAAAGTCGAACCGACGCTGCTTTGGTATTGGGGTGAGAAGCCGCCTGAGACGTTTCCCCAATACACGCAGGTCATGAGTTCACCGATGGTTGCCGACGTCAACAACGACACGATTCCGGAAGTTGTATTTAATTCATACCTGGTTGGGAATAACAGGGATGGTCACGGGATCGTTCGCATCGTGAACGGGCAGACTGGCGAGCTGATCGTGAGCAGTGACGGTGTTCCGTTCACGGATGGAGGGAGCAATGTGGCATTGGGCAATCTGGATGACGATCCGTATATCGAGATCGTCACATGTGACGAGAAGCGTCGTCTGTTGGCCTATAAATATATTCCTGGCGCTTCAGACACGGGAATCAAGCCGTCCCTCCAGGTGATGTGGAAATCGAATACGACGTATAATGAATGCTACATGCACGGCCCCGGAATAGTGGATGCGATCATCGCCAAAGGCGGTTCAGCCCAGTCAGGAACACATGGCGTTCGAGCATTTGCCAGCCCTGACAGAGACTGGGTCAACACGAGAAAAGTCAATAATCAGCACGCCTACAGTGTCACCAATGTGTCAGATGATGCCTCGATTCCCACGACCGTTAAACAAAATTGGAAGATCAGCAGTCTCAACAACTTCCGTCAGAACGTTCAGCCAGGAGCGACGTATCTCCCGGATCTCGAGATAAGGGATGTGTCCTCACCGTATGACTGCCCATCCCCTACTCCGATTTATTTCAGTGTTGTGAATGTCGGCTGGGCGACCGCAAACAAGGATATTCCAATAAACATTTGGGCATCCAAAGAAAAAGACGGTGAATATCAGCATGTCGGAACGTTCAAAACGACGAACCAGCTCGGAGCCTCAAACAGAGAGTATCTAACCTTGTATAGATTACAAGAAGCAAACCGTCATGAGCTGTCCTCTCGGGTGTGAAAACAATGAGTGCAAGGAATGCGTCCGTGACAGCGATTGTGCGAAATGGGGCGGTGCCGTCAATTCAACCTGCCAAAATGGCAAATGTGTCACCGAAACCTGTGAAAGCGAAAGCGGCTTCATCCATCTCGGTCATGACACAGAGTCCTGTTGTGTCCGCTTCATTCCTTTTGCCGGCAACGCGTATGTGACAGAAGCCGAAGGCACATTAGTGTCTCAGGCAATGCCTTCAAATTGTCCATCAACGGCTTTTTCAATGGTGTGACAGGAGAAACCCTGCCGGCACTCACGATCAAAGAAAGCGACATGAAGGCACCCGAAATCGATTTGGACGAGATCGAAAAAGTTGAATAGCATCAAGCCCGGGCCCAAAGCCCGGTCGGACATTAACAGAAAAAAAAGCCCGGCGTATTGCGCAGCAATAGCCGGGCCGATGCGGCGTATTGCGAAGCGATAGCCGCATCAGGCAATTCGCAGCGCCGGAAGCGCCGCGAATGCCCCACAAAAACTACTTCACATCGATCGTTCCGATGACGATTTTGTCCTCTTGTTTGTCGAGTCGAAGCGACATCGTGTGGCTTTCCTGATTTTCGCGTCCCCAGTTCGTGAAATACGTCACCGTAATGGTTGCAGGCCCGATGAGGCTCTGCTGATGGGAGGCGAAATAATTGGTACTGACCTCATATTTACCTTTTGGCGCGACTTTGTGCAGGAATTCTTCGGGTCCGTATCCGGTCGTGACGTCGTGGCTGATGAGTCCGCCTGCCTGAGAACGCTGATGTCCGTAGAACACCTCTTCGCCGGACGGCTCGACGACGTGCATATCAATATCGGTGCTGTCGGCATCCCAGCTCATGACGATGCGAAGGTCGGTATCGAGAACGCGAAGGAATATATCGTCAACCGAAGGAATGACGGGAACTTTTGCGGACCATTTCTGTCGTTTGGTCCAGTTTGCGAGTTCGTTAAACTCTTCGAGAGCGACGAGTGCAGTCCAGAGCGCATCGTCACGTTCAAATGGCGTAAAAGCGGCTTTATGGAAGAGTTCGAGTGCTTCCTGCGTATCATCAGGACTCAAATTTTTCTTAGCGCGCATCGCGAGTGTGAGAGCCAGATCTCGCCAGGAGATGGCTTCATCGGGACGAAGTTTTGCAACTTTTCGCAGGATAATGATGGCGAAATCGAGCTGTCCGGCTTCACGAAGGCGCCACGCATAAACGCGAAGCATTGCGACGTCGTCGATGCTGAGTTCGGAGAGGTTGGACAGGATGCGAGTCGCGAGTTCCGGCGCATTCTGATTGAAGAAATAGCTCGCACAATCGAAGTAAAATGCCGGACTTGAGGCATAATTTGCGCGTTGTTTGATGTATTCCGAATAGCCAGATTCCGGGGTTTTGAAGATTGCGACGGCATCTTTGACAGCCTGAATGTAGGGCGTGTTGGGGTCCCAGGCTTTGATCGTGACCGAAGCATCAGCCGAACGCGGAGCATTGTTCCCCAAGGCATTCGCCTCAGACTTTGCCGAGGCACGCTCCAGATTCATTTCATTTCCAGCCGAATCCGCACTTTCCACCTCAGCCATCTCGGATTCCTCAGCAACCTTAGCCACCACAGCCGACTCCTCGACGTCATCATTTCTGAACAAACCACCGAGTATACCGCCGTCGCGCTTTCCGGAGGGCCGTTTTGGCGGAATCGGATCATTCCACCAGGCGATTCGCCCCTCCCATTGCAGCGTGAGTTTGCGAATCCAATTTTGAGCGCGTCTTTGTTCTTCGGCCTGCTGCTGTCCCATCGAAGGCCGGTGTGCCAGCCATTGGGCATGAAGTTCGGTGAGATTTTCATTCGGCTCGATGTCGTATTCGAGATACTGACTGATATTATCGAGGACGATCATGCTGGTGACCGGACTGACGAGAGAGAACCTTCGGCCCAAAGCGAGCAGTTCGTCTCGATTGAGATCGGCATTGGGAGAGAGGTCTTCGATGCGGCGCGAAGCCCAGGAGGTTGCGAGTATTTTTCCGCCGGTGACATCGACGGGGAAGTCGAGAGGAATCGAACGGCCATCGGAAAGTTCAAGAACGGCCTGTTTCTGCAGGGAAGTCATGCGTCCGAGAACGGTGACGCGGCCTGTTGCAGCCTCACCAATCCCCTGAATATTCGTAAGCTGTTCGCCTTTGACGGTGGCGACGACGGGTGATGGTGCCGTCATTTCGCGGATGACGTCATCTGGGTTCAGGATATCGAGATTGAGCGCGCGGCCGCCGCAAATCTTTCGCATCGCCGGGATATCGCGGACGCCTCCGGAGACGAGTGCCATGGAAGACGCACCAAATTCCGGGAGTGCCCCATTTATCGTATCCATACCGTCGGTAAAGAAGAGCGTCATGCCGTCAAACTTCTGAGCAGCGAGAGGCATGAGAGGGTCAAAATTGGTGCCGCCGTCGTAAACGACAGTATCGATAAAAGCGAGCAGTTCAGTTCGTGATTTAAACAACCGTGCGGCCTCAGGCACGTTTCTGAAGACGTGAAGTTCGTAACCGGCCGTTTCGGGGAGAGCTTCGACGACTTTTCGAGCGGCCTCGACATCGGCCGGCTTTCGGCTTCCGGAGGCATCCCAAATGATCCGGAAATTAGCCGGCATCGCGACATTTGCCAGTTCTTTGGACGCAATATTGACACTTGCTGCGAAGTAAATGTCACCGCGATCGTGTTCAATGGCGGTCACGACATCGGGCAGTTTAGGCATTGCGACGAGGATATTTTCGGCGTTTTCGACGTTTGAGTCGTGAGATTCGACGCGCCAGACGGCTTCAGCCGAAGTAAAGCGAGTGTCCCCGAGGCCGCCAAGCGCCGGGGCCGGCATATTGGCCGCGACGACCGAAATCGAAATATCGCGCTGTTGAAGCCTGGTCTTTGGCATCGGGAGCGCGAGTGCCGCGTCGCCGTTCGGGGCAATCGTGAGCGGTGTCGTATAGTCGACGCGAATGCGGCGCGAACCGTTTGCGGGGATCGGATAAATGCGCGTCTTATAGGCATTGCCTTTGACCTGTTCGACGAGGCCGGGATCAATTCCCTTTTTGACTTCATTTTCAAAAGCAATGCGAGCCTTCTTCTTTTCGACGACACTTGCGTCAGCCATCACGCCCTGAATATCAATGGCGTATCCCGAGACCTTTGCTCCTTCAGGAAGCGGAAAATTCAACTCGCCCTCGAGAACGCGCGCATTTGAGTTGACGATGGTAAACTCAGTTGAAACAGTGGCAAAAAGCCCATTGACGCGGGCATCGACCTGATAGGTGCCGATTGTCGGTGCCGTTTCTGCCACTTCGATTCGAGGAACGATGACGACAGGCGGTTCGATAATCGGAATCGGAAAGACGACGGGATCGATGGGAGGCATCGGGGAGGGCACGCCGCAGTTGCCGCCAGGACAGGGAAGAACGACGCGAGGGCCGCATTTCCCGGTGATTTCGTTGCAAGTTTCCGCGCAGTTGTTCGCGTTGCACGACACGCACACGTTCGAGGCGCAAATGCCGTTTTCGCGTGTCGGACAGTCGTCACTCGTGAGGCAGTCGACGCAACGTCCCGTCGCCGTGTCACAAAATCCCTGATAACAGGCAAGTTCTGCACTGCAGGCCACACAGACGCCGCGACTGCAAATCGGTTTTTCGGGTGTGCGGCAATCGGCGCCCTGTCGGCACTGTGCAGCGGGTTCGTTGATATTTGGCACGTTCTGAGGCTGATTATTGGCCTCATGATTTGTCTGTCCGGGAGCAGGAACGTTGACATCGGGCGGATTGACAGGCGGCACATTTGGTTTTGAGTCACATCCCGTCAGCATGACAACCATGGTCAAAGCAAATAAATATTTAGTATTCGACATCTTGCAATCCTTTGTTTTGATGGGAAGGTGCGTGCCTATTGCGCCTCAAGGGCGCAATACGGCACGCCTGGGCGCTGTGCTATCGGCAAAGCCGATACGCCCAGCGATTTTCGGTGTATTTTACGGTGATTACCCCATACACGAAACAAAAAAAGAGCCCGATATAAACAGGAAAATATTCTATTTTTGATGAATAAAACCTGGCACACGATGTGCAATCGTCATCGAGATGTGAGGCGCGTACAACACGCAACTCTCTGATTTGTAACATTTTTTTATCATCAAAAGGAGTCGTCATGAGAAACTTATTATTATCATCAATGATGGGATTAATGGTTATGTTGGGAGTTTCCGGAAACGCACTGGCTCGGGATGGCCACAACGATAACCGTCACAACAACAATCGCCCTGCCATGGTTCATCAGGACAACCACAGAGGATATTTGGACGGGCCAGGCGGACGAAATGCAAGGAGACCCAATGCGGGTCACTACGAGGGCAGACATCCTGGACACGCCAACGATTATTCAGATAACCGTAATTACTGCAGTGCCATGAACAGCAGCGCATTCAACAGCCTGCTTTCAGCCCTCAAAAATGCCGCAAGTTTTGACCGAATGAATATCCTCAATTCAGCAATCAGCCAAAACTATTTCAGCTCACAGCAGGTTGCCCAAGTCATAGGCGTCATGGGGTTTAAATCGTACGAAGAGGATGCGGCGGCAGCGATGTACTCATCGGTTTGTGACAAAGAAAACTGGATCAATGTTTATAATGCCTTCACGTTTTCAAGCAGTGTCGGTGAAGTGAACAGTCGCATCGTCATCAGCAGTTCATCGTCTTCAGATGAATATGGAATCTGCCGAGCCATGTCATCCGGTTCATTCAACTCGCTGTTGAGTACACTCAATAAAGCGGCAAGTTTTGACAAACTTGATATCGTTCAAACGGCGGCCAAAACCAACAATTTCACGGTTTCACAGGTTGCTCAAGTCATAGGCGTCATGGGCTTTAAATCGTACGAAGAAGATGCAGCAGTCATGCTATATTCCTCGGTTTGTGACACCAATAACTGGTTCATGCTGGCAAATGCCTTTACCTTCTCAAACAGTTTCAGCGAAGTGAGCAAACGAATCTAAAATGCATGAATTAATTCCCCCTGCCTCCATGAGATAGTCATGGAGGCTTTTTTTGCTTACGCCCGGATCTCGTCAATTTCTGCCTTATAAGTGCGAAATACTCTGCTTATATTTCAGAAGATTTGTTAACTACCCCTGCCTGAGCTGTAACCACGCATTCAAAATAAGATTGCGAGTGTCTTGTCGAATCGGATATACTGAAAAAAGTTGAAGGGCGAGTGCCGACAATTTTGCGAGTATTCATCCATTTGAAAATGAACCCGAAGTAAATTTGAATTTTCGCAAGTTTATGGACCACAAGTGAGGGCATTTATGTCAGCAAAACATAATTCCCAGAATGTGAAGAACACGACCAAAGACAAGGTGATACTTTTTACTATTATCACGATTATTTTGAGTGTATGTGCATTTTACGTCACCAAGATGAGCAAAGCGAAAACGGTGAGTGTCGATTGTGAAGTCATATCGGTTGACAAACACGTCGAAACCATTATGAGAAACAACAGACAAAAGCATGAATATATATATCAAGCTGAATGCAATCACAGATTTAACAATCAGCAATACATTGTAAAATTCAAGGAATACCATCCTGTCGAAATCGGTGAAATTTTGAGAATAAATGTCGATCCGAACAATCCGACAGAACGCAAAGAACGAGGTGTTTATATATTTTTATTAATTTTTCTCAACATTGTCTTAGTTGCATTAATTGCGAGAGTGATTTACATTTTCATTGAAGAGAAAAGGCAAAAACAACTGAATATTCATTAATTTCGAAGCGACAAAATATGGGGCACGTCACGTCGTGACAAAGGGGTCTGGGGCTGAGCCCCAGAAAAAAAGTAAATAATCTTTAATCAGACCGTCTCAGATTTTATTGTTCAGCCTTCGTCGATTTAAGATTCTCGGTTATGCCGGTGCAATTACCGGAGGAGAGACAAACAGCACCTTTCTGACACGATACATTGCCGCAGGGACAGGCGGCTTCGCTGGTGCAAACAAAGCCGAGATCAGCGATGCAGTCGTAACCATCCACCTGTTTTGCAATGACCTTTGAATCACCGCATTCAAGCAACTGCCCCGTAACTTCTCGAATGGCATTAGGGGCATCACAGCCGCATCGAATACGATTATTTTCATCGAGATTGCATGAACAGGCTGCGTCTTTCGGACATCGGACATTGCCGCACATACAATAATCGGGTTTGCTGCATTCCAATCCGGACGGCTCATAGGTCACATCTTCACAATCATGGGTTTCGCAGTCAGTTTTATAAATATCGCAATAATAATCGTCAAAATGATCACTGTGTTCAAAATCGATCACTATTTGTTCTTTTTTATTTTTAATATTTTCTTTGATATTTTCATTACAAGTAATCCAGTCAGGAGATGTCAACATCGTATGAGTATGATCGTAAAGCTCATCTTTCGGACCTGAATAATCAAAGGCGAAAGCGTGTCCATTTCTGACATAAGAAAAGGCGGCGGGCTGACATTTTCCGTCCAGACAATAAGTCTGGTCATTGCATTTATCCGCACCACAGAAACATCCATTTGGGTCCTTGCACAAAACAGCATCTTCTGCATTTTTCACGATGGCTTGCTCCCAATAATCCAGCGCAGCCTTATCGTCATTTAATACAGGAACCTGACATTTTCCATCAATGCAATACATGCCATATTGACAAGTATTCGTACCGCAAGTGCATCCCTCATCTCTTGTACAAACGTTAACCGTTGTTCCATCGCTACGACTTTGACATTGGAAATTACGCAATTGAGGTTTGCCGTCACAAATACAGCTATTTTCGGTCAACTGACTCGGCTTAACACAGCTGCCTATGACATCTAAAAAATAACATTTATCACCTGGGTTAATCGTTTTGCCATAGCAGGAGCATGGTTCATTACCAGTACAAACCCATGAATAATTCGTTTCAGATTTATTATATTTACATTCAAAAGCATTACCAGGTCTGACATCATCCGTTGATCGACAAGTCATTCGTCCATCAGAATGATATTGAGTATTGAACAAATACTTCTGTCCGTTGATCATACATCCATTTTCATTGTTACACCGCAAATTACCAACCTGTGCATTGTCACATATCCACGCATCATTTGAAGGGACGGTAATGTCGGCACATAAGCATTTATTATCGACACACTCCATGTTCAAACTGCACGTTGTATTGCCGCAGGCGCAATTGGATCCTTTGCAATAACGCGGAATCCGGAATGGTTTATCATTGGATTTATCATTCGAGCGAATGATAAATTTTTCACAGCTGTAATCGCTGTCGGAATCGACGAGACTATCTCCGCAATAACATTTTTCATCGATACAAGCCGCATTTTTGGGACATTTTGTATTTCCGCAAACACATTGTTCATCCTGACAAACCCATGTTTTTATGGCATCAATAACATCGAAACCGAATTCAGGCATAAAATGAACTGATTTGCATTGATATCCTGCAGAATTTGCCGGAACAGGACGCGGCTTATTCTTTCTACCATGACAATACCGGACGCCGCCTTCACAAGTTCTCGTATCAACGGTATATCCTTCAACAAACGTCTTCTCATCTTCATACTCTTCCGCGCCATTAGGAATATAATAAAAATCCCGCTGTTCACTATCATCATCATCCAGATCATATACAAATTCATAATCAACATTTTTTTCCACGACAGAAAATCCGGGCAGCTTAAAATCATCATATTGGGCAATTGTTATCAATTTCAGGCCAAGATCGACATTTTCTGGTATCACACAATCACCATGACGGCAGAGGGTTTCAACCGTCGTATCGACATTTCCAGAAACATAATAAGCACAGCTGTTCATAATGTTACCGACGAATCCTAGCGGACTGTATTTTCTGCCATCCATTGTCCTGCACCCTTTAGGATTCATGCATACAAATGTCCCCTGTTCATATCCGCCGGTTCCCTCCCATTCAAACGTCTCGCAAGAGAAATCCGAGTACATGCCATCATCAACCATCTCACCGTCTTTCTCACCACATATTCTGAAATTTTCCCGATTATCTGATGTATTATTCTCATTATCAGAACTATTTTCGGCCTTGGCATTGTCAGTTTTAACAAGACTATATTTTGAACTATTATCAGTAAAGCGGTCATTTTCAACCGTTCCGTCACAGAATTCACCATAGCCGATCTGAACATTGCCGCAATCGCACTTATCCTGTACGCAGACGGCGTGTCCCGCACCTGGAGAACATCGATAACCGGCCGCATATACGATTCCGGTCATGTTATTGTCACCACAGAAAAAGATTTCCCGACCGGTTTCATCCTTTTTCTTTTCAACGCCAGCCAAAACGCGTTGGTTATTGTCCGTGCATCCATGGATATCGAAGCATTTCTGCACCTCCAATTCCCCTCGAACGATATGAAACCAGCCATCATTTGGAACCATCACCGGTAAATTCTCTCCATTTGGAGCTATCTCCGGTACATTCTCTCCATTTGGAGCTATTTCTGTCGATATACCATCTGTTTTTTCAGGTGCATTAGAAGTATTTTGACCTGGTTCCCCTGCTCGACTACAACCGCATAACGACAAAATCATTATCCATGGAATATATTTTTTCATAACGCCCCTTTATTTTTCACATCATACACAGTAAACGCACACATTGTGCACGAATGGTAAACTCAAATCATATCGTGTTATAAACGCGTTGCATTTTAAACGCAATCATGTTTAACATAAGCCATACTTTTCAGCATTATTAATGCCATGATAAGTATGGTTCATTCAACGACAACTTTCTGGATACACGATGCCAAAACATATTTTCATTCTTTGTATCATCACAATTTTATTTCTGACGGGATGTGCCACCACCAAAAAGGAACCCGCTCAACCTGCGCTTCAGAGTCAAATTGAGAACACAGCGAACGACGAGACTCAAGCCACGACAGAAGCCCCCCAGGCATCTGCCGACAACTCCGTTGTCAATGACTGCCCCTCATGGCCGAATGAAAACTGCTTTGTCACATCCCAACTTGCAGCCAACCTTGTCAAATCAAATACACTCACGACGAACAGCCTTAACCAAACGCCCCTTATGCTCGTTAAAGATGCGGATGCCGCCAAAATCCTGATCGATGCCGGTATCAATGTCAACGCTGCGGATAACAACAGGACAACCGCACTAATGTTCATGGCCCAAAATGGCATGACCGATGCCGCACGCCTCCTTATTGATGCAGGTGCCGACGTAAACGCCGCCGATAATGACCAGAATACAGCCCTCCATCGAGCTGCATACAACGGCAATTCCGATATTGTTCGCGCATTACTGACTGCCGGTGCAAACGCAAACGCCATGAATACAAGCCAACAAATCGCACTGTTTTTCGGCGCAAACAGCGGAAATCCTGAAATCGTGCGAATGCTCATTGCCGCTGGTTCCGATGTCAATGCAGTCGATGAATCGCATTCTTCAACTTTGATTTTTAGTCTTATGCGCCCAAATGTTGAGACTCTACAAGTTTTAATCGATGCCGGAGCCAACGTGAACGCAGTCGATGGCCCCCAAAATGCGACGATTTTAATGTATGCAATCAGCCTCCAAACTGCCCCGGAAATCATTAAAGCACTCATCAATGCAGGTGCCGATGTCAATGCCGTAACGGATAAACAGACGAGCGCATTGATGATCGCAACCGCAGGCGGTCAAACAGAAACAGTACGCATTCTGCTCGATGCCGGAGCAGATGTGAACGCAAAAGATATCGATGGCAACAGCATCATGGATTATTTGCAGCAATCCCAAATGACAAATGCCGAAAAAGTCACGATATCCGAAATGTTAAAATCATACGGCGTCCAATGATATCGCGAGCCGGGGCCGAGACGTTGTACACAACGCCTCGACCTAATAATATTATTTATTCACAGGCGTCCAATGATATCGCGACCCGGGGCCGAGACGTTGTACACAACGCCTCGACCTAATAATATTATTTATTCACAGGCGTGCAATGATATCGCGACCCGGAGCCGAGACGTTG
>JAZRVP010000176.1:0-23394 GCA_045599245.1 Myxococcota bacterium | reverse complement strand
TCAGTCCTTTGGTGGGGTCTGGGGCAAAGCCCCAGCGGGGTTCGGGGCAGAGCCCCGGGGGAACAGTAACCTCTTTTTTTACATTTCAAAAATTTTATTTGACATCACACTCTTTCGTCTATATAAGCCGCCTCGTCGTTGGCGAGTTGGCCGAGAGGCTAGGCAGAGGACTGCAAATCCTTCTACAGCGGTTCGAATCCGTTACTCGCCTTGTGAGGCCCTATTTCCAATAGGGCCTTTTTTTTTGCCCTTTTTTACCCAAAATTTCTTCCTTCCCATTCCTCCTAAATCCCCCACCCCCTCTCTCCCCAATGCGTCATCTTCATCTCGCTGCAAATGCTGAAGGTTTTATCATCTTCTTCGCTTGCATCGCTCTCGGCGTCGCAGCTATCGGTTCCGGTAAAAACGGTCTCATGCTCCTGTTCTGCACTCTCGCCGCCGCGTTCCTCATCTTCTCCGTCATCGCTCGACGAAATATCTCTCAGCCTCTCAAAATTGAACGCCGTTTCGCTGAAGAAATCTTCGCAGGAAAAGAAGCTCGCATCGACCTCATCATCACTAACCTCGGCAATATCCCCATCTTCGGTATCCATATCTACGAAAAATTTGAAGACGGCCGTACCATCGGCCCCATCTTCATCCAAAGACTCAATCCCGGACAGACTTCTGTCGCCAAATACGCCTGCATGTTCCCTAACCGTGGACACGCTCACTTCTGCGGCTTCGAAATCCGGTCCGCTTTTCCACTGCCTTTCGCTGAACTCCGGACTGAAATCCCCTCGCAAAACGATATCCTCGTTTACCCGGAACCCATCGACGGAACCGATCAAATCCAATTCTCTACCGCTCAGGATGACACTCGTCCTCAGATTTCTCACCAAACCGATACTTCCATTCGTGAGCTCATTCACGGACGACGCGTCGGAAGAATCCTCTGGAAACTCTCCGCACGACGCCAAATCTGGCTCGAAGCGGTCCCTATCCGCAAAAAAAATACTTCCGGAATCCCGGCAATTATCCTTCAACCAAAACAAATCCTCGGACAAGAACGGTTTGAAAAACAAGTCTCTCAAATCACAGGCTTCGTGCTCGACCAGATTCAACAGGAAAAACACGGCGAAATTCAAATCGAACACCTCAGCCTGCCTTACGGAAAAACGCCTCAGCAACGTCAAAAAATCCTCGAAACGCTCGCTTCAATTTGAAGATTAACCCTCATATTCTCTTCAAAAGTGGAGACAAATCCCTATTTGCTCCTTTATTGACTCGAAATATTCCCATCTCACATAACACTTCGTTTGGTAAACTTATGACTCCTGAAGAATTTATTCGCGAATTTGAAAAAACTCCTAAAAAACTCATGCAGACAAAAGCCAATGTCCTTCTCTTTGAAGAAGATTATCCCGAAGGACGCATGACGCTCGTTTGCGCTGCAATGAACGGCGAGGAAAATAAAATCCAGTCTGCCATCGACAAAATCCTCGAAAATGAAGACGGACCGAGACATCTCGTTCGAACCCTCAATAACATCAAGGCTATTGGTCACGCCGGTACGCTTTGTTTCGCAAAATCCATCTTCCTGACACTCGAAAAATCCTGGGATAACAACACAAAACTGCTCAAACTCATCCAGCTTCTCGATGCCGTCACATCTGACCTTCGCACCGGAATTGGCTGGCTTGCCGACGTCGCCTCCCGCTGCCTCGATGAAAATCATCTCTCGTCAGAAGACGCTCTCAAACTCTGGATCCACTGGTGTGCCGCCATTCTTCGGTCCTCGTTTGCCCCCACACAGCTCATCGAAGAACTCGCCCCGCGCCGCCCGCTCAAGCTCCAAAAAACTCAAATCAATGCCGTCAAAGACTCGCTTTCCGACCCCAAATTCTCCTGGGATTTGCAGTCCGCCGCCGTCTATCTCCTGCTCGGAAACCAGCTTATTTCCCTCGAAAAAGCCCAAAATTTCGTCGAATCTGCCTACGCAGCTTTCCCGCTTGAAGCCCTTGAAGGCGTCGAAATTCTCGCCCTGGCCATCGAAAATGACGCCACCGCTTTCGCTGAATTCAATGCCATTCAGGATAAACTGGCTCAGGTTCGAAAAGAAAATCTATACCTCCGGGATATGTCACAAAACACCTTCGTCGAAGCCTCCATTTCGGTCTTTGAAGACCTCGAAGCCGTCCCTCAAACCGCTCTCGAAATCGCACTCTGCCTCCAAAATCAGAACAAAAATGAACGCCTCATTCTGACGGCTTTTATCGACGATGCCAGACGCGCTGACTGGTTCTATATGGCCAGAAAATCAACCTCCCTTCGATCTCTTTGCGCCCTCTTTTTCGACCACTTTACGCCAGAAAATCCGGTCATTCGCGCATTTAGTGCCGATCTGGTCATGGCCCTTGTCGATAACCATAACGCCGATGCCATGATGGCCGAAACATGGCAAAATGCGATTGAAAACAATCTCCTCGACAAACTCGCCACCGAAGCCCGTAAATGGGCAGATTTCTGCAAGGCATGATATGATGTGGGGAACGCGCCCTGGCAAAGCCACGGGCGCCGGTCGGCGCTTCTCGCTGACGCTCAATACGCGCCGACTTCTTTTTTGGGGATTCACCTGCGGGCTATGCCTTCGTCAATCCTGAAAACCAACCTTTTCCCCACCAAAGCTTATTTCTAAAGAATCATTATGCTGAGTGTTTTCGGTTTCATGTTTTTAGTCCAGCCGGCCGTTCTCTGCCTTACCCTTGGGACATCACTCGCTTCACTCGGCATCGTCTGGCTTTACATCATTCGACGAATCGAAAGTCCTAAAACCCGAATGGCCCTCACCATCCTGACTTTCATACTCGCTATGATTTTTTATAGTCTTCTGACTGGCCTTCTTTATGACATGTATCCCATCCGTGTCGAATTTATCCGGCCGCTTTGAGGGATTTTTCCCCACCCGTCCCCACGGATGCAATTGCTCCATTTTCCTGCATAAATACTGAACCTGGTACTATTTGTCGTCGAAACGCCCAAATAAACGACGACCACCCGAATCAAAAAATTTTTCAAACAACGAAACTCGTTCAGTGGCATTTTCAACAAATAAAATGCACCATTTTGTGTATTCTCTGACACTCTATTTCATATTAGCAAATCATTTTAAAATTTTTAGCATATTCGAGGTGTATTCAGTCTTGCACATATTCATTCTGACACACTTCATACATTGACTAATCAGTGGGGAAAAGTGCATATAGGGTGGGGCGTAGTGGGGAATTTTCCCAATTCATGCAAGGTGACAAATTTTGAACGTATTTTTCCGTGGCACTTATGAACACACACTGGACGCGAAAGGCCGTGTGGCAGTTCCCAAGAAATTCCGAGAAGGGCTTCTTGGGCTGCGGGAAGACTATACGGGCGAAGAACTGATTGTCACTTATGGGCTTTCCAACCAACTGTTCGTCTTCTCCAAAGAGGGATTTGATGATTTTAGTTTACGGTACAGTGCGCTTGAAGATGGTGAAGAAGCGGATCTTCTGGATCGATTTTTTGGCGCAAGTGCGAGGGAATGTGCGTTGGATGCCCAGGGGAGAATATTACTGCCTCCCCTCCAGAAGAAATTCGCGGCCCTGGAAAAAGACGTCGTCTGGATTGGGCAGCGAGGCCATGTGGAACTTTGGAGTGCGCAGCGCTGGGAAGAAGCTGCAAACGCCGCCATGCAAGGGGTGTTCCTGGCCGGAAATGAGCGACTAAAGAAAGCTTACGCAAAGATTAAATTTAACGCACCTGCAACGTAATCCTCGGCTTCTTTCTTCATCTTTCAACGCTCAATTCTGTATTGATACTTTCTTGCAAACAAGGGAGAAGTGTATCCAATTGTATGCATTTTTGTTTCAAAATGCATCAAAAATTTGACATTTTTTCTTGATCATTCATGCGTTTTCTCCTAAATACGCCCCGTACCGATTCGACTATCTTCAATCGGCGCAGAGCCAGGGAAGGCGACCTTTCGCTTCTTTCTTCACCGGAAAGAGGCTTCCGGAATATCGGAGTAAGGAGGCTCTTTGAGCTACGGACGGCTTGCGATATTCCATGCTTTTCGTCAAGGACATGGAAGTCCGCATTAGGCATGGATGCCTGTTGACGAACTGAAAAAGAGACTCACCGCTTTGAGTCTCTTTTTCTGTATTTTCTCTTTTCTCGGGAGTTCTCATCATGAGCGAACATAACGATAAAGTTTCTCTCGGCGTTCTCATTGGCGTTCTCGCTTTCTTTTTCCTCATCTTCCTCATTGCTTTCGGCAGCATTTATGCCCTCGTCGCTAACGATGTTCTCCCGCAAAACGCCATCGGAGTCGTCGAAATCAAAGGACAGATTACGACAGCTGAACAGACCGTCAAAACCATTCAAAATTTCAATGACGACGCCAATATCAAAGCCATGCTCATTCGAATTGACTCCCCTGGCGGTTCCGTTTCAGCAAGTCAGGAAATGGTCGAAGCCATTCGTACCATTCAAAAACCAACGGTCATTTCCATGGGCGATATGGCCGCCAGCGGCGGATATTATGTCGCTTGTGCCGGCCCTGATATCTATGCCAATCCGGGTACGCTCACTGGCTCTATCGGCGTCATTTCTCAGGTCATGGAAATCAAGGACCTCATGGAGTATTTCATGATCAAAGTTCACACGATCAAAACGGGTGAACTCAAAGATGTCGGCTCTCCTTTCAGAGAATTCAACGACAACGATCGCGCCTTTTTTGCAGCCATGGGTGCTGACATTCTCGATCAGTTTGTCTCGCATGTAGCCGAAGCGAGAAAGCTCCCCAAAGAAAAGGTAATGGAACTGGCAACAGGGCGAGTATGGACGGGAAAAGAGGCAAAAGACCTGGGACTAATCGACCAAATCGGAGGTTTTCAGGCGGCCATTGACGGCCTGCGGGAAAAGGCCAAAATGAAAGGAAAATACACGCTTGTCTATCCTCAGAAAGAAACCGATCAGCTTCTCAATGCCCTGCTTCAGGAGGGAACGTCGAGTGTTCTTGACGGCATTCGTACGACGGCTCAGGAAGCCGCTCTGCCAACGGAATCTTTCCAGTTTCTTTACAGCAAATAATGTCAAAACAGGTCTTATGCGCACGTAGATGGCGCCGTCGTCATCCGGTTCACGATGCGCACAAGTCGCACAAAATACAGCAATGGCCGCGTATGCCATCGGCATAGCGGCCATCACACGAGGGCGTATCGGCCGGGCCGATAGCCCGACAACACCTTTATTCCATAATTTCTTTTTCTTTTTCGGCGACAACTTCGTCGATTTTTTTCGTCCATTCTTCGGTCAAATCCTGAACTTTTGTCAGCGACTTTTTGAGCTCATCCTCTGTAATATCGCCATCTTTCTGCATGGATTTGAGCATTTCGTTCATATCACGGCGCTGATTGCGGACGGCGATTTTTGTTTTTTCGCCCATATCCTTGACCTGTTTTGTGAATTCTTTACGGCGTTCACCGGTAAGAGGCGGAACCGGAAGACGAATAATGGTGCCGTCATTGGACGGATTGAGGCCGAGATCAGAAGCCATAATGGCTTTTTCGATCGCATTGATCATATTTTTTTCCCAGGGCTGGATCGTAATCATGCGGGCATCGGCAACTTTCACGGCTGCAATCTGCATAACGGGAGTGGGAGTTCCATAATAATCAACGCGAAGACCCTCAAGAATGTTGGGATTAGCGCGGCCCGTTCGTATTTTGGCAGCATCACGGCGAAGGGCCTGTACGGCCTGATCAAAACCATTCTTGAGCTCTGACAACAAATCATTAACCATGGATTACCTCCCTGAAAAAGAAAAACTGCGCGGAAACCGCGAAAAAAACGACGCTTTTCATACCCCAGACTAGGTTTATTTGGCAATCATTTCCCCGCTTTCGACGCGATTTCTAGTTACAGCTCAGTCGGGGCTCTGCCCCTGTCCTCAGTTCGCAATATGAAATGAACTTCGTTTCCCGAGCCTGTTGGTCGAGGCGTTGTGCACAACGCCTCGACCGTTTATTTCATTTGCTCACTGGGACCTGCGATGCCAGCCGTCCACCGGACGCCTGCCTTCTCGGCCCCCCCCCGGTTCTCATCATTTTTTGCCTTAAATTGACGTAATATTCGGCTCTTACCCAAGTGAGCTGTATTAATTTTCACAAAACGGCTCAAATTCACCCGAAACAACGATATTAAACTGACATTTATTTGTACCTGTGATAATCTCAACCGCTCAATTCTTGATTTGCAATTTTGAGAAACGCATTGGGCTTTTCGGAACGCAATCTCAAGTGCGAATGGCCCATTACTCAAGACTGTTCTTGAGCAATTCCCGTTTAAACGCCGTAATCCCAAATTCCATCCACCCAAATCTTCGTTCAGGCAACTAATCTGAAATTGTCATAATCTTTCGTCAATTATTTCCACCTAATAAGGATGATCCGTCATGGCTCAATTTCAAACCGTTGAACAGCTCATACAACTTAGTCCCGACGAAATGAAAAATAGTCAGGAACTCGCCCGTCTGGCCACCTTTTTGAAAAATACTCTTCGCCAGAACGTCGGCGTTTTCCGCGTCTGCAACCTGTACAAAGCTTTATGTCTGCCCATTCCAGCAGAACTCGACATCAAGGAAGTTTTAGCCATTGGGAAACTCCTTGAAATGTCGTGCTATATCTATGCACCCAATCGATGCATTCATGGAACGGCGTTTACCATCGATGATAAAATCTGCATTTCCCCCTCGATGGAACAGCCCCGAATCACGCAGCCATTTGCGATCATGAGCCTCGTGCTTCAACTGGGAGCTATCATTTCGCAGTGTGACAGCGACATCGATCCGCGTGAATACAAGTTCCTGGAAAATATCGTTTCAACGCGCGAATTTTTGACCGAAATCCAAGCCAAATCCCTTCATCTCTGGCTTCAGTGGTGCTTAAATACGCGTCAAAAATTAGGTGATCTTGAAAAACGACTGAATAATATTTCAGAAGCTCTAAGAAATCAGATAAGCGACATCGTCATTCAAGTTGCCTGTGCCGACGGAAAAATAACGCCGGAAGAACACGACATGCTCGTCAGAATACATCGTGCAATGCACCTGACGGCGACCTGGGTCGATCTTTGTCTTTCAGAACGCAACTGCAAAATCATTCCCTCAGAAGAAGAAACGCTCACGATGGATGAGATTAGAGAACTCGACAGCATGGGGCCATCGCCATCCATTCAGGTCAATTCGATTATGTCCTCTCCGACACTGCCATGTCTGGCGCCGTTTTCTCCCAATGGCAGAAATAAACCGGTTGAGCAGCCCAAACAGAGCATACAAGCAGAGCCTGTCGAACCGGACGAAGAAGCCGTTCTGGAGAACAGTGATCGAAGCAATATCCGCATATCGATGGATTTGAACAACGCCTTGAATGCCCTGGGAAACATAAAAAGTATGGACGATTTCAAGGCACTGACCGAAGAGTCCCCCAAATCCACAGGCATTCCGTCTTCATCCACGCCGACACTCAGCAAAGACGCCAAAGTGCTTGATGCCGACCACATCGAGTTTCTTCGCAGAATTTGTGAAAAATCGACACTCCCGAGATTTGAAGTATTCCGACGTGCCATGGACTGCAAACTCATGGGAGACTGGGCCATGTACACCATCAATCAAGCCTTTATTCAAAGAAAAGGCCTCAGCATTATCGAGGACGGAGATCCCGTTCAAATCAATACCGTCCGAGCCAAAGAACTTTTGCATGACGTAAGCGAAAAGTAACCCGACATTATCATCAAAACGAGGAATTTACCCACCTATGACTGTTGTTAAATCGATTGAATACTATACACATTTAAGTCCGGAAATGCAGCAGAATGACGCTGAAATGGCCTATCTTCTCTATTATATCGACTGCATTGTGAAACAAAATGTTCGCTCGATTCGAGTTCGCAATATCTATCGTTCACTCCTTCTGCCGGAACCATCGCAGGTCAAAGTTCGCGAAGCAATAGCCATTGGCGAATTGCTTGAGCAGGCTGGTTATATTTTCGCACCGGATATTCGGATGCATGGAATTGCATTCGATATCAACGACAGCATTTATATTATGCGAGGCAAAAATCCGCCGCTTCACGATCGATTTTTCAAGCATCTTTGCACGATTCTTCAGGTCGGTGCGACCATAGCACAAAGCGATCACGACATTGCCCTGCCCGAAGTTCATATTCTGCAAAACATCATTCTGAGCCGTGAAAATCTCACAAAAGAGCAGCAGGTTTCATTGCTGTTATGGCTTGAGTGGTGCCTGAATACCAAACAGGACAAAGACGTACTGGAAAAGAATCTGTCCCATATTTCGGATGAATTCAGGAATCTCATTCAAGAACTCATCATGCAGGTTGCCTGTGCCGACGGCAAAATCACGATGGAAGAGTACCGCTGTTTGATACTGCTGCATCGAGCACTGCATCTTCCTGCCTCCAATGTCGATGAAAGTATCGCCAGCCACCACTGCGAAATCATCACGGATTCGCAACTTGGACCACAACCGGCTATCCCTGACGACTCACTCATTCCCATCGAAATCATTGATAATATCAATAAAAAAGAAGCAGACACTCCATCGCTTTCGGAAAATCTCAATCGCATCATTGATTCACTCGATGACGTCGAAAGCACGGCACCGCATTGTCAAAACATAGACAACACAGATGTTGCGCCCAAAACGCAGGCAAATGCTCCTTACATCGACAACAAACACTTTGAACTGCTTCAAAAGATTTCACGAAAACCATCCCTGTCGCGTCTGGAACTCTTTAAAATGGCGGTCGATTGCAATCTCATGGCTGATTATGCCATGAAACACATCAATGAAGTGGCCACAAAACAACTTGGAGAAATCATCATTCAAGACGGCGATCCGGTTCTCATTGACACTGTGTGCGCAAAACAGCTCCTTCATGCCTTGTCTTATCCTTCGTGACGGTGTAATTGGTCGCCCAATTTTTACGATGGTGCAATATTTCCATCGTTTTTAGAGATACTATTTCAGCATGTCATTTCGACATGTGTTTTTGTGTAAAACGATGATTTTTTCCCGCAACAAACACCAGAAACACCTCGAAAAAAAGCCCAGAAGACAGTTTAAACGCAAGAAAGCCGAAGCTCCAGCCCCCAAAACGATGAGTCTTTCTGTCAAGAAAGACCTGTTTAACATTCCGAATTCGATCACGATGCTTCGCATCGTATTTATCCCGTTTGTACTCGTTTTTCTTGCACAACAGACGCCGACATGTTGTGTCATTGCGGTATTTTTCTTTGGACTTGCTGCGATATCAGACTTTTTTGACGGCTATTTAGCCCGTCGTCTCAATCTGGTCAGTGTCACGGGCAAGTTTCTGGATCCGTTGGCAGACAAACTGATGGTCATGGCGGCGACGGTTCAACTGGCGTCAATGGGATGGCTCGAATCATGGATTCCAATCGTCATTTTGGCTCGTGAACTCGCTGTTCAGGGACTTCGCCAGATTGCCGTTGGAGAAGGCCTTGTAATTGCCGCCGGATCGGGTGGGAAAGTCAAGACTGCTCTGCAACTGATTGGCTTGGTCGGTCTTCTCATTCACTACACCTATCCCATTCATCTCTTTGGATGGGACACGACGATGAATTTCCATCGTGTCGGCTGGATTCTCCTCGTTCTAAGCATTTTCTTCAGTTTGCTCAGTGCCTGGCAATATTTCCGTGGTTTCCTCAAGGCACTTGATGACAGAGACAAGAAACCGGAATAATCCGATTTCGGAAGTGATTTCATGGCCACATTTTTTCAAACATTCAAAGCTTTTGTCAAAAATGCATCGGGATGTCTTCGCGACTCACGGCAGGCCGAACCGGGTCACAGCCAGTCGATTCGTGCCGGATATGCACGCCGTTTCCTCGAGGACGTCGGAATCGAATACTCCGGCCCCACAAAAGAAGAAGTTGAGGCCTGTGGTTCATGCATTTTTGTTGCGAATCACACGAGCACACTCGATGCCGTTATTATCTGCGCCTTTTTAGAGGGCGATGTCCGGATTCTTGCCAAAGAGTCCCTGTTCAAAGCGCCGTATCTGGGCAGAATTCTTCGCAATGAACGCCACATCATGGTTCATCGAGGGAAGAAAGCCTCGGCACAAAACGCCTCGATTCGCGAGTCGATTCATGAAGCCATTGCCGATGGCGCGAGTGTATTTTTCTTTCCCGAGGGAACGCGTTCAATCACGGGAAAACTGGGGACCTTTAAACTGGGAGCCTTTTATAATGCCATTCAGACGGGAGTTCCTGTTGTTCCCGTCGTGATAAGAGGCACGTTTGAGGCGATGCCGAAAAAACAGCTGAGCATTCACGGCACACCGTGCAGCATGAAGCTTTTGCCGGCCATTTCCTTGCCGGACGAGAGCATGGGGGATGAAAAAACGCGCGCACAGTATCTGGCTGACAAAGCGGCCGAAGCCATTCGCAAAGACCTTGAGGGCTAGTGCGCGCCCATCGGCTTTTTGGCCGTATCGCATGCGATAGGCCAAAACCGTCGTCCGTATTCGCTGCCGGCGAATAGGACGACCGCAACAATCAAATATTCTGAAGTGACATCATTATGACCGGCGCAAGCTGTTTCTTTCGCGAAACGACACCGGGCAAATTCACGATTCCATCGCGGCATTCTTTTGCACTCTCGCCCAGATGGAATGCGTCCAGAATGAGCTGTTCGGCGCCGGAACCGATGCATATCAGCTCGGTTGATTCCGTCAGAATGTTCGTGAGCATGAAAAACATCATATCCACTTTGTGGTAATCTTTAGCAACTTGGGCATAACTGATGAGACGAGGTTTGAGACTGTCGAGTTCTTCGGCGTCCAGAGACGTGATCTGACCGATGCAGAAAAGTGATTTTCCGACCGTGAACCGTTTGAAGTCCTGATAAAAGATTTCCTGATCGGTTTTGCCTTTGAGATTGCTCCCGGCTGCGAACATTTTTCGTGCATATTCCTCGATATTGATTCCCGCAATTTCAGCGAGTCTGAGCGCAGTTTTTTTATCAATCGGAGTGCAAGTCGGGGAACGGAACAGGAGGGTGTCGGAGATAATGGCACTGCACAGAAGGCCTGCGGTCGTCCGATCGATCTCGATTCCAGACTCGTCATACATCTGTGTCATGATCGTAGCCGTGCATCCGAGCGGCTGATTTCTAAAGAAAACCGGCGACAATGTTTCGATCGTTCCGAGTCGATGATGGTCGATAATTGCGCGAATATCGGCACATTCCATACCAGCCACGGCCTGTGATTTCTCGTTGTGATCGACCATGACGACGGCTTTACCGCGAGCGCCGAGAAGATTTCGGCGCGAGAGCATCCCGATGTATTTGCCGTCTGCATCCAGAATCGGGAAATCGCGATGTCGTTTACTCGCCATGATATCGTGAATGTCATCGAGGAAATCATCTTCCGAAAACGAGAGCACGTCATCGGCAGTCATAAAGTGCCGGATCGGCATCGACTGATTGATGAGACGAGCCGTTGTATAGGTGTCATAAGGCGTTGTAATGACGGTGCAGCCGCGTTCTGTTGCAAGTTTTCGGATCGTAAGAGAGACACTGGCGCCGTCACAGACGATGATGCAGGCGGCCTCCATTTCGATGGCACAAAGCTGTGATTCGTAACGATTACCGAGAATAACGAGATCGTTTTTCTCGATATAATTTTCCATCATATCGGGATTTGCGGCCGCGATGAGAACTTTTCCGGAATCGAAAAAGGCTTCGGGATTGCCGATAACCATGTTTGCCTCGAGGGTGTCGAGGATGTTTGCATATTTCGTTTTGGCCTTTGAAATGATGCTGCTGTCGTACATATTCATGTAAGATTTTGTGATATCGCCGACCGTAATGACGCCTTCCAGAAGGCCGTCTTCGTTGACACAGGGCAGGGTCACGACATTTTCTTTCTGCATGAGAGCCCAGGCCTGTTTCAAAGAAATGCCTTTATCAACGCCGACAGTTTTTCGGAATTCGATATCGCGAACCTGAGTCTTTACGTTGTCGATTTGGCGAGGTTCTTCGACCCCGAAATAATTGAGAACGAACTGAGTTTCGGGATTGATCGAGTCGGGATGACAGGGTTCGTAGTTGTCAAAGCCCTGGAGTTTTTTAAGTTTTGCGAAGCAAATGGCGGAACAGACGGAATCCGTATCAGGATTTCGATGACCGGTCACAATGATTTTTTCGTTTTCAATCATGATAAGCCTTTATTTGTGGCAGCGAGTCTGTCCCGGAGGGCAGATGAACCGGACGTGGAAATGATTTTTATGTCCGGGCCAGTGACGAAAGACAGCTGTCGAAGAATGGTCGTGTTTTGGGTAGGAAAAAAAGAATTCGAGTTGTTCCTGAGTGAGTCTATCTTTGACGTGATAGTAGAGCATTTTTTGAACGGATTTATCGATGAAAATGACCTGAACGGTACCGGTTTGAACGAGTGTTTTGGCGATAAACCAGGTTCGTTCGAGGTCGAGATTATCTTCATTAGCACGAATGAAGTGTTCCGGATGATGTTCATCAGGAGAGGAAGTGTGTGCGAATCCGATGTCGATATCGCGCCCGGACTGATGGGAAGCATGGGGTTTAGCCTTACCGCCTCGACGTTTTGAGATATCGCCGACGTTGATATCGGGCGCGTCGGGAAAATTCTCGTGATAGGCTTTAAAGAGCGTCATGACGGCCTGAATGGTGAGATCGGTTCCCCAGGATCGAGGGCGAAGGGTTCTGAGGAAATACCCCTCGCCTTCGGGCAGAAGGCGTGCGTTGTACAAACGGCCGCGATTGCATTTTCCCTGAGAACGAGCGACGGGAGCCGAAGGAAGCCGGGCATCGACGAGGAGTTTCTGTCCGGGTTCCAGGATAGAAGTTAAAGTCAGACCATTATTAAGGATGGTGAGAACATTTGAAGGGACGCCCCACAAAGATGCCTGTTTGGCGACCGTATTTCGTTCTTTGACGGTGTAATATACGTCATCGACGGGTTCGACGAGAGGAATGCAGTCAAAACCGCCGCAATTACTCTTTTCCGGAGCGAAGACGACGGGGATATCATTGATATCATCGAGGGGACTGGTCTGAGGAGTGACGATCGATTTTTTATCGTGAGAGGACTTGTGATGATGGACGTGATGATGTTTTTTTTGAGGTTGAACATCGAGCACGGGAGATTGAGTTTGAACGGAAAGAGGTTTTGCGTCAGCCTGAGCGGCCAGGAGGATAACCGCAGAAAAAGCGAGTACGAAGGCGTTAAATTTGTGCAGGAACATGGGATGACCGCGAAGGGATAAGGCATCCTGCGAGATAAAACTTCCGTCCATGGAAGGATAAAAAAAGCACCCCAAGTATAAGAGGGATTGCAAAATAGGGTCAACTATGACATAAAAGTCAGAGTGGTCAAAAAATAGACCTGTATCCAATAGCGGAGCCATTGACTTATAGAGATATGAGATTTATAAGGCGAAGACTTTTTTTGGAATCGATCCAAGATTGGAGATAAATAATGGAAACACCAGGATTGATGCTTAAACGAGAACGCGAAGCGAGAGGCTTGACGATAAGCGAATTATCGAAAGTGACGCGTATTCCGGAGATCTCGTTAGAGCAGATCGAAAATAATCAATTTGAAGCCTTTGCTGCAGAAGTCTTTGTGAGAGGATTTTTGCGCAATTATGCGCGTCAGCTTTCGATTCCTGCGGCCGAAATTATGCAGGCTTATGATGCCTATATTCAGCAGCAGCAGCCGACAGAATACAAAGAAATCGAAGTTGTTACGACAGATGTCACAGAAACAGCCCCACAGGCGGCTGCTAATGACAATGCGCCTCGCGCAAGTTTCCGTTTTGCTTATATCGCCATCATCCTCATCGCTGTCGCAAGCGTCGGCTTGAGCCTTCTCTTCATGGGAACCGGTGAGGCTGAAGAATCGGATGCTGACTTCACCTTCCAGACCGGTGAAACCACCGAATCTCCTTTCCTCATTTCCAACACTTCCGAAGGTTGGATCGCCGAATAATTTTTTTTCTTGCGCTTTTTACTTGTCTTTTTTTCAAAGACGCGTATAAGGCGCACCGTTCAGTTAAACACTGAACTTTGGGGCTGTAGCTCAGTTGGGAGAGCGCTAGAATCGCACTCTAGAGGTCGTCGGTTCGATCCCGATTAGCTCCATTTAGTTACCCTCTTTCATTCGCTTGAAAGAGGGTTTTCTTTTATTTTCTCTCGCCACTGCTCAGCCACTATTAATTCACAAATCTTCTGAAATATGAGCAGAGTATTTCACAAATATAAGGCAAAAATTGACGAGAGCCTGGTCGAGGTGTTGTGTACAACGCCTCAGCCCCGGCGAGGAACAAGGAGAGGAATCGGGGCAAAGCCCCAGCGGGGTCAGGGGCAGAGCCCCTACTAAATAGTAACTTCCATTTTGATGACATGCCCTGTTTTCTTGATTATCAGCCCTCATTCGGTTATGAAACCCAACCCCTTGCCGCCATTCGGCGACGGTTTTCATCGTTGCATCTTTTTTGAGGTCTTTCATCATGAAACAATGTCGATCGCTTTTCCTCGCTTGTTCTCTCCTCGCTATCGTCTCCGCATGCGCCGATGACAGCTCCGAATCCACTTCTCAATGCGATAATTCATATATCCCGACATGTACCGCAGATAAAACGGGTTATTCCGTCTGTGAACAGGGCATCATTAAAGTCGTTGAATGCGGCGTTGGTCTGGCTTGTGACCCCTCCGATAACATCTGTAAATCTTCTTCTTCTCCAAAACAGCCCTCCTGTGATGCAAATACACCCAGAACCTGTCTGGCTGATAATTCCGGATTCACGGTCTGCGAAAACGGTGCTCTCGTCGAGAAAAAATGCCCCTCTTCTCAAGTCTGTGATCCCACACTCGCCATGTGCATGACGCCTTCTCAAGAGGCTCAATGCACGCCTCAAACCCATCCTCAAACCTGTAATGCCGCCGGAACCGGATTTACTGCCTGCATCGGTGGTGTCGTCAAAGAAACCCTCTGTCCATCCGGGCAAACCTGTGACAAAGCCTCAAACCTCTGCCACATCGACGAATCCAATCCCCAACAATCCCAGTGCGACGAGAAGACTTATCCCGCAACCTGCCCCACACCGCATACACTTCAATATTGTTCCGGCGGTAAAATCATCACAGAAACCTGTAAAAGCGGCGCCGTCTGCAACGCCGCCATTAAAAATAAATCATGCAAAATACCCAATTTCGGCGACCTCTGCTCTCCGGATACCTTTGCGGAAACCTGCATTGAACATGACTCCGTCGCCCTTTACTGCAATGAAGAAACCGGAAAAGTCGATACTTTAGACTGCAAAAAAGCTTATGGCGACGGCTATCGATGCGATATCGCATTTGATTTCAACGGAAAAGATTACGATCTCGCCATTTGCATTTCCAATCGTGAAAAATGCAAAACCCCGGGAAATATCACTTCGGAATGTGAATACGATCCCGTAGAAGACGAACATTTTACGACCTATGAAACGTGTTATGATTTTGCGACTGGCGCCTATAAATTTGTTTCAGATGTCGTCAGCTGTGATCACAAAGGTTGTTCAAGCGACAAAACGGAATGCAAAGACTAGTGAAGGCCGCAATTTGCGGCCTTCTTCATTTTATGTTATTTCATTGAAATGCTTCGGAAATCCGGCGCGTTATTTTTCCCGGTTATAGTTTGATTTGGAGATTTTTTAATGATTATTGGCCGCAAACTTTGGTTAACAATCGTCATGATGCTTTTTTTATGGATAAGCGTCAGTACCCTTGCCTTTGCTGCACCCAAAAAATCTCAGTCAAAAACTCAAGCCAAAGAGACCATTACCTATGTCGTTAAAAAAGGCGACAATGTCGGTAAAATTGCTAAACAATACAACGTTAATAGCGATGATATAGCACGCTGGAACAACCTGTCCGATGTAGCCCATATTAGAATTGGGCAAAAGCTCAGAATTCGCGTTCCCAAAGGCAAATATTCGTCTTCAGCAGGCGGCGGTTCGGCATCGACTGTCATTACCCAGAACGTCTCTTATGTCGTCAAAAAGGGCGATAATCTCGGAAAAATTTCTCGTAAAACCGGCGTTTCCATTGATGAACTCAAAAAAAACAACAGCTTTTTGAGAAAAAATCCCGACAAACTCAAAGTCGGACAAACGCTCGTTCTCAGAGTACAAAAGTTCAATGGTGCCACAGGTGAATCGAGGGGACTTGCAAACAACGGTTCTTTGTCAGGCGGCGTTCAGCTTCCGGCCGGACCCGGTTATATCGTTCGCAATGCGAAACGAAGTTATGGAACAGCCCAGACTGTAGGTCTCATCATGGATACACTTGGGGCTTATGCCAAACAATATCCCAAAGGTCCCAAATTTAGTGTCGGTGATCTCTCGGTTCAAAACGGCGGAAAACTCACCCCGCATCTCTCTCATCAATCCGGTCGGGATGTCGATATCACCTACCTTCACAAAACTGCCAAAACAAATGGCACCTCCGTGGATATCGAAAAGAACTGGTTTGTCCTTGAACATTTTCTTAAAACAAAGAAAATTCAATATATTTTCATGGATTATGATCTTCAGAAATATTTCTATGATTATGCAAAAGCACAAGGATATTCTGAAAGCCAGCTCAAATCGATGATTCAATATCCCAATGGCAAAAAAAGTTATTTCGCCATTATTCGACACTCAAAAGGCCATGCCGATCACATGCATGTTCGATTTGTTTGTGCCGAAACTGATAAAAATTGCCATTAATAATATATTATTATCTCTCCCACTTGCACAAGCTGCCTCACTATGCTTCCTCGCTGGGGCCCCTCGCCCCGGCTTTCCTCAATATCTGTCTTAGAATTGCGAAATAATTCGTCATTCATCAATCTCTGCTCATATTTCAGAAGATTTGTGAATTAACCCGGGGGGAGTTGTAACGTGAGAGCGTATATTTATATTAAAATCTCTTTCCGGATGCGGCATAATCCTTCAAAAGACCTTTGAAGAAATAGACGCCGCCGACGATGCAGATAATACCAAGAATCCAGTGAAGCCAAATAAAACTGCAGACGGCACCGATGCCGCAGGCGATGACGCCAATTTTATTTCCCTGGCCAGCTTTTTTAAGATCAGTTCCCATTTTACACCTCATTTGTTCTATCAATACCGCGAAGCGGACACACACCAAAAAAGCAGGCCGGGCGTATGTCAATAGCCAGGCCCAACGCGAGCGTATTGGCCAACGAGGCCAATAGCGAGTTACGGAACATCGGGATTGCGCGAAATCCAGGCGCGAGCATCGGATGAATAATCGTCATCGGGATATGTCTCGATCAATTTTTCAAGTGTTCGCTTTGCTGAAACAGGGTCTTTGAGCTCGATATAACTGTGCGCAAGCAGGATATGAGCCTTGGGAATGACGGACGCCTCCGGATAAGACTTGATGAGCCCTTCAAGACGGTTCACAGCACCGCGATATGCCTTATGTTTGAAGTCATATTCTGCAACATAGAGTTCGTGATTCGACAAACGGCGGCGGACTTCAGCGTATTGTTCTTTGGCTTTGGGCGTATTTTCATCATTCGGATAGCGTTTGATGAAGATGGAAAGCGCCGTTTCGGCCTGAGCCGTCGATTTGCGATCGCGCTGCCACGGATCCGGGAGCAAAAACATATCGCTCGGCATCATTTCATAATAACAATCTGCTGCGGAATACATGGCATACGGTATTTCGGGATGCGCAGGATACGTTCGAATAAACGTCTGATAGCTCACGGCTGCCTGAGAATACTCGCTGCTGGCTCGATACGCATCCGCAATGCGCAAGTCACACAACGTCGCCCATCGCGTCGCATACGGATATTTCAGTTTAATTGCATGAAATTCCTTGATGGCATCTTCATTTGCGCCGCTTTCAAGTGTCCTCACAGCCGCACGGTAAGCCATTTCTGCTTCACTTCGGGGTTCGCCTTCAAAAACCGTCTTTTTGGTCGTGCCACAACCCGGAAATATCAGAAGAAATAGAAGAAATATCAGTATGCGTTTCATGGATTTATTCAAAATGTGTAAGAAACCGAAAACAGCCTGCGCTCCTATACACGAATTTTTCTCGTTAGGGTTAAAGAATTACGCCTTTGCTGTTCATTCGGAAACCGCTCGGTAAATTCTTTTCCACGGCCTCGCGATGTGCCTCATCGACAGACCAGTTTTTGTCGCGAAATGCCGTTGCTATCAGGGTCAGAACGCGCTGACTCGTCTCAACGCCAAGCCGTTCGCTCAAAGCCCGTTTTCCATCCGCGTGCGCCTGTTCAATAACGGTGTCGGCCGTTACAAAACGAATCGTTTCATTGTCATCGCCCAAATACGGCAGAACCCCTTTGCAAATGCACTCCTCATTAAATGATTTGAGTTCCAGCATCAGCTGTTCTTTGCGTTCCGGATCGCGGACGTATTCCGGCCCAATCGACTCCAAAAGTTCGCAGACAAATTTCACGAGTTCCTTATGAGAAATCAGGTCGCGAAGCGTTCGATACGGCCACCCGAAATCCTTATCATTATTCCGAAGGAACTCTTTTAACGGCTGAACTGACGGTTCTCCAAGGTTCACAAGCAGATTGCTTACATACAGTTTTTCTTCCGAATCGACCGTGCCATTCTCGCAATGACACGTAAATCGTTCGATCAGGCGTTTCGGCGCATAATCCGGGCCCATTTCAAAAAGCTGCTGTATTGCATATCGACGATCATCCGGATGACCATACATATTGACAACGCGTTTCCGCCATTTTTCTGCTTTTTCTTCCGGTGTCGGCTTAAAAAATCGACGCACTGCATCCATGACTGACATAATGATGTCTCCAAATAAATAAAGGGAGGGAACAGCCAAAGCTGACGCCTGAAAAAGTGACCGCCGGCCCAAGATGCCCTTTCTTTGCAACCCTGTTTTCGGGATGAAAGAACGGCGGTAGAATGTAGGCAGACCTCGTACTTTATCAAGTTTTTTTTATTTTTTTGCTTCGCTTCTGCTCGCGCAGTACGCTTCGCTGCCTTCGCTATGCGGCACACCGCATACGCTTCGGCCGGCGGCGGCTATTTCGTCCCTCAATACACCGCCGCCATTCCTGTCCTTTTATTCCTCATCTCCGGTAAATGCGCCGCTTTCCATCCACCCCTGGAAAATATCCATAATCTGTTTGGCCTGTTTCGCCGATGTAAACTTAAATTTGGACTGAAGACGATACTCTCCATTCTTCTTCTGATAACGATCAATTCGCGCTTTTGGCGCGCCCCAGGTCTCTTTGCGACGATCATATTCCGAAAACAGAAACATAATCGTCGTCCATGCCCCTTTGGACAGAACCTGCTTGTCCAGTTCCTTGACCGTCTGCTGGCCGTCATCATCCGTGTAATTTATTGTGATTTCTTCAATTGTTGCTGCCATCTTTTATTCCTTTATGTATTCGTGTATTTTTCGCCATGATTCCATGCCGCTACACACGATATTATCAGCTATTTCATTGACCGGAGACATACTTTTTTAACGCCGTCATCAGTGCTTCGACATATTTTGCCCGATGACGCTTGTCCAAAATGTCGAGCCCCTCTTCTGCATGGGATAAAAACCCCAGTTCCAGCACCACCGACGGAACGTCGGCTCGCGTCAAAACCGTATAATCCCCCATTTTTACGCCCCGATCCAACACCGTAAACTGATGATGCATCGCCCGATTGAACAGATGCGCAAAATGCTCCGCCCGTGCACCGGCTGACTCTTTTTTCATTCGGATTTCCGGCGTTATCTCAATGCCGGCTTTTTCCATATCCGAAATCCAATAGTCTCCCGCCCAAAAGCTCTCATATCCTATGGCTTCGCTATTCGCAGAATTGTTAAAATGAATGCTCATAAACAAATCGGCATCAAGACGATTTCCGATTTCAATCCGTTCCGTCAAAAGCATTGATGCATCGCGATTTCTCGTGAGAACCACTTCAACCCCGGGCAACTCACTTCTGATGCGATCCGCCAGTAATTGCGCCACTTGAAGCGACAAATATTTCTCATGAATCTGTGCTTTCCCCAGAGCGCCTTCGTTGGTGCCGCCGTGACCGGGATCGATCACGATCAATTTGACCGGCCTTGGAAGCTTGGGAATCGGCTTTTCTTCCTCCTGAACCGTCCCAGGAACAACGACCTCCTCTTTTGCCTGCGCATGACGCGCTCGATGATGACGATGCTGATGTTCCGCATACGCAAAATCACTCATCAAAAATACCGCTACAAGGCATAACAGCGAGATAATCCTTGCCGCCTTAAACGTTCTTCGTGTCTTCAAACTGTCTGTGTCTTTCATCTGCAAATATCATTCTTAAAAACAGCTTCATTTTTCGCTGCACTCTTTATTTCAAACGCGTCTGAGATGCAACGATATCACTACAAATCATACACTTTTTGGCTCTCCTGCTCCATCCGGCGAAGCCGTTCTCTCGCCGAGGCTAATCTCTTTTCCCTTTCATCCCCGGCAATCCGCCATTCAATCACATCCCCTTCGCGAACCGTATCCAACCCCATGGCACCACGAGGAAGCAAAAAACCACCGTTATCTCCCTCCACCCAGGCTCCTCGCTCATCTATTCGATCGATTACGACATAACCGGTTTCAACGGCCTTTTCAGTGGTCTGTTCAAAATGAACAACGCCGTTCGTTCCAAATGAAGCCATCAAAATTGCCACAATATTCAACCATGCGTGTGCCATATCGAACTCCTTGTCAAAACAAATAAGTGAAAGGCCACTGTGACCTTTCACTTATATATGATGCCTTCGAGATCGATTTGTTACACTTCACATGTCGATTTTTTTATTTTATTCTTCAATTTCTCTATAATTAAAATAAAATTCACGGAAGCCGATAAAGATTTGGTCCCGGTGCAGGAAATTCCCATTCAGGGGTCACAAAACTATTTCCTTCTGAATAAATCTTTTCGACTTCTGTCGACGAATACCATGGCGTCTCAGGATGATACGGATTCTTCAAAATTTCAATCTGTTGAGCCGGCATATAGCTCTGGGCCAATAAAAATCGTTTTTCACCCGTTCCGGATGCACTTTCGACGACATCGATAACCATTATCATGTGCCCGACACTGGCCACGACATCTCCCGGCTGCAGTTCTTTAAACGTAATTTCCTTGCTCTCTTTGACGAGTGAACTCACTCCGGCATACATCATCAGGGCATCAAGCCATTTGCGATACGTCTGATAGCTGTCGCTCTTGCCTGCCGTCTTGTTGTACTCCGTCTTATTGTGTCCCAAATACTTCAGACGATATCCCTGAACCCATTTCGGCCACGACAACTCCTGACGATTGGTCAAATGATAAACCATCTTGTCGTACTGCCTGGACTGATACAAATATTCCGTTCTAAGACGCATACATGCATCGGCACATTGCTGTAAATCTCTCTTTCCGACATCCATATCAATAACGGCGACATGACCCGCCTGATACGCTTTTTCTTCTCCATTAAACAGGAGAACAGGACTACCATCCGGAAGCATCGGAAGACTTCTCAAATACCTGGCATAACCATCCTCGGCATTTGTCCGAACAAATCCGTCGGGAACTGGAAATCTCGTCTCCAACGTCATTCCTGAAACATTGATTACTGAAAACGACACAGCCGCAGTCTCGGCGTTTGCTTCAGGCATGGAAACCATAAAAAACCCCGTTGTCATCAACACCAAAAGACAAACCAGAATATTTCTCGTCATCACATACCTCCAAATGATTGCCCCAAGCATCGTGTTCTCGTGTGTTCATAGTCACGAAGTCCGCAATTTTCAATCATTTAAGCCATCGTAGTTCCATCGCGGTTACAATTCAGCCAGGATTAATTCTCCATTCTTCTGAAATGAATAGTAACCACTCATTTGGATGTCATGACAATTTCGGGCCGATATTCGAAATGCATCGTGTCAAAATGATACCATCGTCCCCCCCAAACAAAGCCGTGTTTTTCAAAAGCTTCGACGATTTCCAGGGGAATACGATTTTTGTACGGCACTTGCGTCAATTCCGTAGCTTTCGGACTGGCCCATTTCCAATAATCACTCTGTTTAACGGCAATATCGATGGCAATGCCATAGCTATGGGCACTCATACGATCGGAATGGCGAACTTTTCGCCAATAAAATGTCCCGGATGACACCATATAAGAAGCAAGTTCCGGATGATTTTGAGAAATCTCATCAGCAACTTTTTGAAGCTGTTCGGCGGCGCCATTGACTCGAGTAAATTTCAATTTTTGACCGAACCACGAAACCGAAACAAGTGTCTTTTGGACATCCGCCGAACGGCTACCATACATCTTTTTAAACAGGGCTTCAGATCGAATGCGTCCCGGATCTTCGAGATATTGTGGCGGATTTTCCGTCTGATACGGCAGCCAAAACATATCCTCCAAATCTGGGTCATTGAGTCTTTTCTCAAATGATTTGTCCAAACCATCGTCAAACAGAATCGCTGTTCCATCGGGAAAAACGATCGAATGATTTTGATATTTCAGATGCTGCTCCGGATAGGCAAGAATCAGTTTCTGCGCAAATTCAGGAATTTGTTCCTCTACAGTCACATTTTCCCCCTTGGTATCGCCCAATGATTGAGCAAATCCAACCGTTCCGCCTAACCAAGCAAACAACAATATGAAAAGGAATATCTGAATGCGATTTCTCATAATCTAATATTAAAATACATCACGAACCGCTTGTTTTTCCGTGGCTCTGCTCCAGCCCCCTCTTTTGCTCACTGGGCTCTGTGGTTTTCGCCATTCACTGGATGGCGAAAATCCTCAATATTTTAAGTTAGCATGAATCATTGGAGCTGCCAGCTTTTGTTGGTTTTGCGTGAGCAGATTCGAGGAGCCCAGGCGCCTGAGGAGGGCGCGTGCTTTTGCACGTAACCGACGACAAGCAACGACGGCAAAGAAGAAGATGCGCCATTAGTCGCATACAAAATAGCCTGTCATTCGGTTCTTTTTTTTATTTTATGGATGCAGATTCGAGGAGCCTAGGCGACTGAGGAGGGCGCGTGCTTTTGCACGTAACCGACGAAGGCAACGACGGCGACGAAGAAGATGCGCCATAAAATAAAAAAAAGCCGGCGACGTTCTACTCTCCCACATAGTCACCCATGCAGTACCATCGACGCAAAAGAGCTTAACTTCCGAGTTCGGGATGGGATCGGGTGTGGCCTCTTCGCTAATATCACCGGCAAGATTGAAAGAAGCGATAAAGATT
>JAZRVP010000175.1:0-8671 GCA_045599245.1 Myxococcota bacterium | reverse complement strand
CTGGCGGCCGGGGAGGAGGAGGAGGCGGCGGCGCCGGCGGTCCATCTTTCGATATCCTGGGCTTCAATGTCGATTCCTCTTCTTTCATCACGGCTAATACCTTCCTCTATGCCGACTCTATCGAGAGAGGCGGGAGCGGCGGCGCCGGTGGTATCGGCGGCGCCGAAGAATCCGGGACATCCGGCGTAAATGGCGCAAGTCGTAGACAGCTCGATTTGAGATCCTGCAACTCGTCCGGCAAATGCTCTTCCGGCTTCTCCTGCAACGCCGATAACGTCTGTATTCCATAATTGTTACGATTTCCTCTTTACTTTTGAACGCCAGAGTACATGTTCGTCTCTGGCGTTCTGCTGTCCTCTGACAGAACATATCTTCTTTCTTTTTAGGGACGGCCTCAGGCCGCCCGTTGGAGCTCTGCTCTATGGCTACTCAACATCAGTCCGGCGGTTCTATTCAGAGTGATGTCGATGTTCTCGATATCCAAATTCCGATGTTCCGCGTCATGCTCTACAATGACGATTATTCCACATTCGAATTCGTCATTGAGGTCCTCAAAACGGTCTTTCTTAAATCCGAGGCCGAGGCTGAAAAAATTACCATGAATGTTCATCGCAAAGGCAAAGGTGTCGCCGGTACTTATCCTCGTGAAATCGCGGAAATGAAGGTCGTTCAGGTTCATCAGATGGCCGAACAGGCAGGTTTTCCGCTCAGAGCCGGTATTGAACAATAAAGGATGGCTGCTCAATGGATACTTCCCAACTCAATGTCCTTTTCAATCAGGCTTACAATGAGGCCGTTCAGAGACGGCATCTTTTCACGACAACTGAACATCTTCTTTTCTCGATGTTTGAACTGGATGAGATCAAACGACTTTTGGCCGATCTCGATGTTCGCGTCGATTTTATGAAGTCGCAGCTGGAACGCTTTTTCTCCCAGGCTCTTGAAAAGGCGCCGGACGGATGTGACCCTAAAAAACTCGCACAGCCGACCGATGGCCTCAAAATGCTCATCTCCAGGACCCTTCTTCAGGCACTGAATTCCGGTCGTGAATTTCCGAGATATGTCGATTTCCTTATTCAGATCGCAGAACTCAAGGATTCTTTTGCCTCTTCCCTGCTCAAAACCGTTGGACTGAGTCAAATTCATCTCATGCGATGGGCAGCAGAACATCCCGTTGACAGCACCGAGGATGCGGCTGAGGACGATGAGGAGGATATCGAGCTCGATCCGGAGGATGTTTCAGAAGATGGTGATTCTTTCGATGATGAACCGGATGATGCCGAGGATGAAACCACCGGCTCTGCTGGCAGCTCCATTTCCTTTTCTCGCATCAAGGACTATTTGTCGCCACTCGTTGAAATGGCTCGAAAGGGCCGAATCGATCCCGTGATTGGGCGCGACAAGGAACTCGACGCCTGCTGCCAGGCACTTTTGAGACGCAATAAATGCAACGTTCTCATCATCGGTGAGGCCGGTGTCGGAAAAACAGCCATCGTCGAGGGACTCGCTCGCCGAATTGCCTCAAAAAATGTTCCGAACGACCTCGTCAACACTGAAATATACGCGATCGATGTGCCCTCGCTCATGGCCGGAACAAAATTCCGTGGTGAAATGGAGTCCCGACTCAAAAGAATTCTGAAATTTATCAAAAAACAAAAGAATGCCATCCTGTTTATCGACGAACTGCACAGCGCCGCTGGTATCGACAAGAGCACGGGATCGCAGGAGATACTTGCTCTTCTGAAACCGGAACTCGCCAAGGGGAATATTCGTCTGATGGGAACAACGACGTACGATGACTATCGACGCGTTCTTGCTTCGGATACGGCTCTGATAAGACGATTTCACAAGCTCGACATCGAGGAACCCGACGAGGAAACAACAAAACAAATTTTACATGAAATATCAGGGCGTTATGCAGAATTTCATAAAGTCGAGTACAAGCCCGAGGCGCTCGATGAGGCAGTTCGTCTTTCTGGTCGTTTTATGCCCGAGAGACGTTTTCCGGACAAGGCCATTGATGTCATTGATGAAGCTGGTGCCGCCAATCGAATGAAGCCTCTGGATGAACAGCTTCTGTTGATTGATGTGCCCCAGATCGAAGGGATTATTTCCAATATTGCCAATATCCCCGATCTGCATGTGTCAAAAGAAGAAAGCTGCGTCCTGAAAAATGCCGAAGAACGGTTGAAAAAAGTCATTTTTGGCCAGGATTCGGCCATTGAAACCTTGATACGGCTTGTCAAATTGTCGCGAGCAGGCATTCGTTCTCATGAAAAGCCCGTGGCCTGTCTCCTTTTTGCGGGACCGACAGGGGTCGGAAAGACGGAAGTCGCGAAACAGCTGTCCAAAGTTCTTGAAATGCCTTTTGTTCGCTTTGATATGAGCGAATATCGAGAAGAATATACGGTGTCCAAATTTATCGGTTCAGCTCCGGGATATGTCGGATATGAGCGCGGAGGACTTCTGACAGAAGCCATTCGTTCAAAACCGAACTGTGTCCTGCTTCTCGATGAGATTGAAAAGGCACATGCAAGCATTTACGACCTTCTTTTGCAGGTCATGGATGTTGCAAAATTGACAGACAACACGGGAAAAACGGCGGACTTTAGACATGTCATTCTCATCATGACCTCGAATGCGGGAAGTGAGGAAATGAGCCGTGTCAGGATAGGTTTCGGGGCAGAGATCGATGTTTCTCAGGGGATGAAGGATATCGAAAAGACGTTTTCACCGGAATTTAGAAACCGTCTGGATGATATTGTCATGTTCAGTGCGCTCTCTCAGGCGTCAATGGAAAAGATCGTCGACAGAATGGTGTCGGAACTGGAAATGCGGCTTGCTGAAAAGAAAATAACGATTGAATTGACGCAGGAAAGCCGAGGCTGGCTGGCCGTCAAAGGGGCGGATCCGAAGTTTGGGGCGCGCCCGATGGCTCGTCTCATCGAACGCGAGATTTCAGTTCCGCTTGCAGAAGAGATTCTGTTTGGCGAGGCCAAAGAAGGCGCACACGTCATTTTTGAACTCAAAGACGACAAGACCGGTCTTCGCATTCAGAAAATTGTGTCTGATTGCGGCTGCAAATCCGATGAAAAATAGAAAAATGATATGTCGGAATAAACTGGCATGCGTTTTGAATTAAAGCTGGTGTCAGGCAAGTGATAGCTTACGACATGGTATTCTGCCGAAGAAGATTTGGTTAAAGCCGGATTTGTTTAGGCAGCTCAATCGATATGTTTCATACGGGTTTTGTGATGGACACAAAACATTATTTCAAAAGAGGTAGCAATATGAAAAAAGTTCTGACGTTGGTTCTGTTTGTAGCGAGTTTAGTAATAGCAGTTCCCGCGATGGCGCAGCCAGGACCGGGGCATTGCAATTGTAAGGGGCCTGGTTGTACATGTGATCATCGAGGGGGCCCAGGTCGTGCAGCACCAGCTCCCGGCCCGCGTCATGCAGCGCCAGCTCCCGGCCCGCGTCATGCCAGACCTGTTCCGCCGCCTCCTCCTGTTCGTCATGTCAGACCTGTTCCGCCGCCTCCTCCTGTTGTCGTCGTTCATCCGGGGCGTCCGCTTCCGCCACCAGATCCCCGGTTGGTTGAAGTCGATCGTCTCAGGGCCGAAAACGCCAGACTCATTCGTGAGCGCGATATTGAACTTGCCCGCATTGAGAATGAAGAACTTCGATGCATGAGATTGTCCTTCCCGGCAAATCCTTTCTGCATTCGTTCGCGAGTGATCGTCGATGATATTCAGGCTCGGATCGATCGCAATGAGAGAGAAATCCGCAGGCTTGGGTTCTAGTTTTGAGAGATGGTGCGGGGCTATTGGCTTGGAGCCAATACGCCCCTGTTTTCGGCGGGTTATTGGCGGTGCCAATACACCCGCCGATTTTTTTTGTGTGCAGACTGTGCGGATTTTCAAGATGTTGGTGCGGAACGAGTGGACGTGGAGCAGGTGGGGGGCACGAAAATAAAAAGAAGCCCGGCGTATTGCGAAGCAATAGCCGGGCTCAAGCGGCGCGTATGCAGGCATTTGCCTGCATAGCGGCGTTTTCCAAATAAAAAATCAGTTGACGATGCAGTACTGAATCGTGGTGGTGTCTTCGTTGTTGTCTTCGTTGCATTCGACGGTTGTTTTGCCGCCTTTTCCGTCGTCATTGGCGACGAGAACGACGGTTCCCTGAATGCCTTTTGGAATCTGACATTCGACGTGGAGGCAGCCGCCGACGGGGACGTTTGCAGTCGTGTAGGACGTGCACAGGAGCGTTCTGGAGCTGTCGTCATTGACTTTATAGAAGGATGCGGGCATGAGTTTGGCGACCATTTTGGTGCCACGGTTGCAGATTTCGGCGCCGAGAACGGCGTAATCTTCGTGCTGCTCGCAGGTGTTTCCGACGAAACGTCCGGTGATGTCGGGAGCTTTGTTGGGGCCTGAAGTGCCTTGCTTGTTCTGTCGGAAGTTATTGAGACCGGCCGTGATGAAGTTCTGAATCCAGTTTGAGGTTTTGGGAACAGTCTGGTCGTCGTTGATGTTGGTGATGTTGTATGCGTGCTGGTTCCAGATATTGCGCGAACTCATCCATCGATCGAGGCTGTCTTTCATGACGCGAACGCCGGTAACGCGTTCGGAGTTGTTTCGAATGGCACGGCAGACATTGCCGTCGGCGGCGCTGTCGGGGGCAATGGGAGCGACGCATCCGTATTCGTTAAGGATGTTGCCATTGGCATCGGTTCTCCAGTTGCATTGTGCGTTTGAGGTGCAGCGGCAGAGTCCGGCTTTGCAGAGTCCTGATTTGCAGTCGCTGTCAGTTGCGCATCGCAAGCCGCGATGGATGGGGTCCGGGGATTTGCAGCTCATGGTATTGTTTGAACCGACGACGATTTCTGCGGATTCGTCGTTATCGACATCCGCGATGACGGGGTATTCATGCCAGGTTGCACTTGAACGGTATGCGGAGAAGAGCACATCGCCGGTTTTGCCGTCATAGACGCGGGTATAGCATTCATCGGCATAGACGGCTTCCATGGCGCCATCGCCGTCGAAGTCGAAGAGGGATGAACCGGTGGAGCTGGAGGAAGCATCCTGGGAGGTTTTAGCCCACAAAATGTATTGTTGAGCGCAGCCATCGGCGGCTGATTTGCAACGAGGGTCGAAGATGCGGTAGCTGTCGCCGAAAGCGGTTGCTACTTCAGGCAGACCGTCGCCGTCGAAGTCACCGATGGTGCACGGACCGCCGCCAGACAGACCGGTTACGCGAAGGATTGTTTCGCCCTGGATGGTTGAAATCTGAACGATGCCGCTGCCGCAGCTGACGACTTCAGCAATGCCATCGAGTGTGTTTGTATCGAATGTCCCGTCGGATTTTCGCATACCAAAATCGGCGTATGCGGGATGAATGCCTGTGCTGGCGGCTTTTGTTGCGAACTTTTCCCATTTGCTGGTTGAATTATTCCAGCGATAGATACCGGACGTACCTGCGATTTCGACGTTGCCGTCGCTATCAAAGTCGCCGGTTGCCGAGGTGTATGATAATTCACTGAGTGTTTGTCCGACATTGATGCGGGCGCCGGTACGCGTGTTAAAGACCTCGCCGCCGTAACCGATGATTTCTGGGATGCCGTCGTTGTTGATGTCGTAAATGGAGGGACCGCCCCAGTTTGTCGTGCTGCCAGAGTGTTGTGTCGTATTCCACCAGGTTTTATACTTCTTTGCTGCGTTGTCCCAGTGGAAGGCGACGATACCACCGCCGGTCGTTGCACCTGTATTTTGGGCAGATCCACGGCCTGCAAAGATTTCGGCATAACCGTCGTTATCGACATCTGCCATAGCGATGTTAGAACCGCCAATGATGTGGTTCATATCGTCAAAAATGCTTTCATGAAGTTCGCAGGTTTCGGCATTGATGATGCGGATGACGCCATAATATCGAATATCAGAACCCTGGCCGGAAGGCGCGCCGCCGTCAGTATTGTTATAGGTTGTGAAGATGATTTCCTGTGCTGTTCCGGAATCGTGAGGCGTGTTCATGACGAGCGGCGTCATGAGGACATTGGCGTGATTGGGATAGGCGTCGCCGGCCGCAGGTGATTTCCATTCGCATTGAATGGCGGCTTCAAAGAGGCCCGGAACGGTCTTGTAGGTACAGGCATAATTGATGTTGCCGCGAGGACCCTCGCCATAGTGCATGCAGACGTGCTGATTTTCGCATTTGGCGTCGGTGCAGCAGTACGTATCGGAACCGCAGTCGCTGTCGGATGTGCAGCCGCCGAGGTCGTCGACGCATTTGCCGACGCCGGCCTGTGTAAAGCAAATGTAACCATCGGGGCACAGATGGAGTGCGTCGCAGGTGTCTTCCGGGTTGAGCGAGGCTTTGCAGATGTTGTCAAGGCAGGTCATGGAGGATTCGCACTGAATATTTTCACCGCAATGACCGCCGAGGCCGACATTGACCTGTGTGCATTTGTCGTAGCAGACGTATTCGCCTTTGCACTCATTGTTCGTGCTGCAGGCGGTGCCGAGATCGAGTTTCGGGACACAGAGGCCTTCTTTGCAGTAGTAATCACCGAGGCAGAGACTGCTGTCGGAACAGGTTTCACCGGGGGCTGACTTGGCTTCGTGACACCGGTTATCCGTGCCGCATTTTTCATTGTCGGGACACTCCTCATCGACGGTGCAGATGGTTCCCGGCTGGATGTAATAGGTGCAGCGGCCGGAACGACAGAATTTATCCTCTGGACAGTCGATTGACTGCAGGCATTCGGCTTTTGTGCACAGGCTGTCAGTACAGATTTTTCCCGACCCGCAATCCGCGTCTTCTGTGCAGGTTTCCGGTGCTTTGACGCAGATCGTTTTGTCATCCTGAGTTTCGCAGATAAAACCGTCTGTGCAATAATGGACTTCGTCACAGGGGGCACCGGGATTTGCTACGTTACGGCAGACGTCTTCGATGCATTTGAGGGATGTGTCGCAAAGCATGAATTCACCGCAGGCTTTTCCTGCTGCAATGTCTTTTATTTTGCAGACTTCTTCATCGCAGACGGCTTCATTGATGCAGGCGATATCCGACGTACATGCCTCACCGAGATTGTGCTGCGGTGCACATTTGAGTGTGTCGTCGCACCAGGTATTTTTCTCGCAATCGGATGAGTCTGTGCAGTCTTCTCCTTCGGCTGCAGTGGGCAGATGGCACTTCATGTCGTTTCCGCATCGTTCATCATCGGAACAGTTTGCGTCCAGGGTGCATTTATTCTCGACACAGATGCCGCCTTTGCACATTTTTTCATCGCTGCAGTCGGCACTTTCGGTGCATTCGCGAGGCACACAGTGATAGGCCGGACAGACATTGTTTTCTTCACAATCTCCGTCTGATTGGCATTCCGGCGTGATGCAGTGACTGGCTTCACAGACTTTATCGTCACCGCACTCGTCATTGACTAGGCACTCCGGGGTGACGCAGTGACTGGCTTCACAGATTTTACCGTCACTGCACTCGTCATTGACTGAACACTCCGGTGTGACGCAGTGAATATCTTCGCAGATTTTACCGTCAGTGCATTCGTCATTGGTCGAACATTCCGGCGTAATACATTGATTATTATTACAAATTTGTGAATTTGTGCAGTCGTCGTTGTCAATGCATTCTGGATCAATGCACTCTTTTTCCTGGCAGATTTTTTCTCCTTCGCATTCGTCATCATTCAGGCATTCTGCATCAATACAGCGAATGTCTTTGCACATCTGGTGATCGTCGCACTGTGAATTGTCGGTGCATTCCACTGTAACACAGGTGCCGTCACGACAAATTTGCTCATTGGTGCATTGTGAACTGTCAGTGCATTTGGTATCTGTGACACATTGATTTTCTTTACAGATTTTACCTGTTTCACACTGCGAATTGTCGGTACATTCGGGGTCGATGCATTCGTTATTTTTACAGATTTTATCATCTTTGCAGTCATCATTTTTTGAGCAGCCGTCGTCGATGCAGAGATAATCGGTTGAGCAGACTTTGTTTTCGCCGCACTGGCTGTTTTCTGTGCACTCACCTTCGACGCATTTATTACCGGCACAGACTTTTTTCTCGCCGCAATCATCGGATGTGTTGCATTCGTCTGTATCAATGGGGGAGGCGTCTTTGCAGATGCCTTCGTTACAGCTTCCTGTTTTGCAGAAAGAATCGGGGGCGGAGCAGTCGGCGCCGAGTTCGACTTCAATGAGGCATTGTCCGGAGTGGCACACGCGGCCGTCGGTGCAGTCGTCATTTGTTTCACATGAAGATGGCACTGGGACTTTTGGATCCTTTGAGGAACCGTCATCTGAACATCCGGAAGCAATGGTCAGAAGAGATAGAATGGCCAGCAGATGGAGGTGTTTTGTGTGCATGATGAAACCCGATGAAAAAAGTATTTAAGTTCTGAAATAATGGTGGCGTCTGGAAATACAATATATTCCACAAATAAACCGCGATATTTTAGCATGAAATGCTTGCAATTACAGCCAGAACAGAAAGAAAAGAACAAAAAACGTTACTACTCACCGGGGCTCTGCCCCGATCCCCGCTGGGGCTTTGCCCCAGACCTCAGTTCGCAATATAAAATGAACTACGTTTCCTGAGCCTGTCGGCCCTTCAACTCGTTCATTTCATTTGCACACTGGGCACTGCGATGCCA
>JAZRVP010000174.1:0-32463 GCA_045599245.1 Myxococcota bacterium | reverse complement strand
CCCTTAAGAAACCTCAATAATTTTAGGTGGTATAAGCCTTTGGGGCTGCCTTGCAATTGTTCCTCGCCGGGGTCGACGTTGTACACAACGCCTCGACTGGCTCTCATCAATTTCTGCCTAAAAATTGGAAATACGCCATATTCAATAGATATATGAATTAACCCTGGCTGACCTGTAACCCTGATTCAAATTTTTATAGGTTCGGCAAATTGTCAAAGTGACTCAAAAATGGTAAAATATCTATGGTGTGTATGTGTATGTAGTTAAAATTTTACCGCCTGCCACCGAAACCTTACAACAGAAATTGTTTACAGGCTTTCGAAATACAGACAAAGGGATGAAACATGGCAGACAAGTCTTTTGCAAACCAGAAACAAATTAACAAAACTGTGCTTGATGGAGCCTCTCCAGAAGAAACAGCCGATACAGAAACCCATGAAATGACGGCTGAAGATGCCTGGACTAAAAATCAGCAGAAAGTCAGCAAAAACAGCCCAAACCTGTACACTGTCACAGATGATGCAAATGAAACCGCAATGACTGGAGACGGTTACAGCGTCAAAAATGGCATTGTGGATGACCCGGGTGACTTTTTTGACAATGTCAGTTCCGAAACAGAAGAAACAATTGAAAAGACAAAGCTCAAGCCTGTCGAACACGAAGCTCCCGGCCTTGTCCTTGCACCGGGAAGCACGCCAACCAAAGAAGAACTCGTCAAAGAAGATGAAGAAGGCCGCAACGTCGTTAAAATGGTCGGTTCGGTCGAAGATCCCAATGTCAAAAAAGACGTCTCCGACAAATACCTGTTTACAGATGAAGGCCCAAATCAGAATGACGTCAAACAGGATCATATCGGCGACTGCTATTTCTGGGGCGCCGTATTACAGATTCTATTCCACGATCCCGACAAGTTTACGTCCATGATGAAACTGAGCGGTGGCACAGTCGAAACCACGCTCTACCATAAAGAAGGTGATGACTGGGTCGAATCCAAAATCAGTCGTCCAATCGGTATCGGCGGCGTCAACTGCCAGTACACAGAAAATGAACGCACGTTTAAAAAAAGAGAATCCGGCGTCCGCGTGGATACGAACTCTCCTGCCGAATCGGCATGGAATGCCGTCATCCGTGGCACCACATGCAACATAGAGAGAACTGACTTTTACAAGGCTGCTCTCTGGGCAAACTGCCTCGAACAGGCCTATTCCGATTTTACTCGAAGTTACGGCAAATACGGCAAAGGTCCCGAAGAAGCTCCAAATTCCGGTGATGAAGAATTCGAAGGCGGATGCTCCGATTCCTGTATGCAGATGTTTTACGGCTCAAAAGCCAGCGGACCGGGAACTTATGCCATCGAAGACACGAAAAAAGGCCGTACAAAACTTCTCAAATCCCTCATCAATTTCAAAAAATCCCTCGAAGGAAATGGTGAATACACGGCCCTGGTCGCGAGAAGAAGAATGGGCGATCCCACGACAAACAGCGCCCACGCCTACAGCGTTGCTAACGTTTCGTTCGTCAACAAAAAGGGAGAAGTCATAGATTTCACGAACAATACCGGTATCTTCGGCGGCATCGCCGACCTTTTCGAACGAAACTCAATCGATACCACACAGTCCAAACTGCTTATGAGAAACCCCTGGAACAGCCCCAATTCAGACAAAGGCAAGTTTTTTGAAGTTACCCTCGAGGAGTTCCTCACAAACGATGAATGGACGCACCTGCGGGAAGCAACGGTTTCTGAACGTTCCAGTGATTAGTTTTGATGACCTGCCTGCTTGAATCCTAACAAATACTTCAGGCAGGTCCCTAAAACAGTTTTGGTCATTCTGGTCGAGTATAGCGAGGAAAAATGAACTGGTTTTTATGTAAATTCGCTGTATTTTTAGGCACTCTGGTTCCTCAAGTTTGTGCTGCTGTTCCCCCGGATACTGTCAAAAAGCCTCAAATCGATAACGGAGCCGCCATCGTGGATACAACAAATCCGAAGTTTCCTGTTAAATCGTTTCTACTCAATGATGAAAAACAACTCGACGCTTTATACAATTTGTATGAATCGCGTGAAAGCCAGGTTAATAATCTCTCAGAATTGGGAATACACGGCATTTTTTCAGTAAAAGAAGCCGCCGATATCGAAAAAATATCTGAACTTTTTGATGCCGCATCCAATTCAGTTTCCATCTTTGAAATTCGATTTGAAAATGACATTTCGCAACAGAGTTTCTTCCGCATCGGAACAAAACAAGCCGGTTCAACGATTGTAATTTCCGGTGCATCCGATCAAGTCAAAGATATTACAGGTGTATCGTTTGAAATTCATGCCGATTCAGTCCATGTTCACCATCTCAAATGGAAGAGTACAGGCATTAAATCCGCTTTTTCAGCCGGTGCACTCACCGAAATTAAACTCGAAAATCTCTCCTTTTCCGACAACAGATTCGATGAATATCAAAAAGATATCGTTGAACCTCGCCTTGATATCCGATCCTACGCAAAAGAGGGTAAATTAACAAACGTCATCGCTAAAAACCTATCTTTTACAAATAATAATACAAAAGCATTGTTGTTTATTCACAGAGATTCTGAAAATAAAATTGGAAATATAGCATTTGAAAATCTCAAACTGGACAACAATACAACAACCCAAATGGGCATTGATGTATCGGCTTCTCAAAAAATGACTATCTCCAATGCCTCCGTAAGCGGTCACACGGGATCACCCGTTCTCGTTCAGAGAACACCATCGGGTGAAATCATCATACAAAAATCCAATATTTCTTCGGATGCATATCAATATATTCCGCTCCCTAAATATAAGGATAAGACCGCAAAAGCCCCTCAATTCATTCCATAAATTGTATATATTCATAAGGAGAGTAAACTATGGCAGACAAATCATTTGCAAACCAAAAACAGCTCAACAAATCGGCAATGGATGGAACTACGGCAGAAACTGCAGCCAGTACCCCGGAACACGAAATGACCGGAGAAAATGACTGGAGCAGCCATCAGCAGAAAGTCAGCAAAAACAGCCCAAACCTGTACACCGTGACAGATGATGAAAATGAAACCGCAATGACCGGAGACGGATACAGTGTCAAAAACGGCATTGTGGATGCACCGGGCGACTTTTTTGATACAGCCTATTCACAAACAAGCGAAAAAACTGAAGGAAAAAAAATCAAAGTTGTCGAACACGAAGGTCCCGGTCTTGTCCTTTCACCGGGAAAAACGCCATCAAAAGAAGAACTCGTCAGAGAAGATGAAAATGGTAAAACCGTCGTGACAACCAAAGGCTCGATTGATGATCCGGACGTCTACAAGGATGTATCCGACAAATATCTGTTTGCCGAGGGCGGCCCAAACCAGAATGATGTCGCCCAGGTGGGCATCGGAGACTGCTACTTCTGGGGTGCGGTTTTGCAGATATTAGCCCATGATCCGGCAAAGATTTCCTCAATGATGAAACTCAATGGCGGCACCGTCGAAACGACTCTGTATCATAAACAGGGAAGGAAATGGGTAGAAAGCAAGGTTTCACGACCAATTGGTATCGGCGGTGTCAACTGCCAATACAAAGAAAACGAAAGCCGGTTTGAGCAAAGAGAATGCGGCGTTCGTGTTGATACGACCACTGTCGGTGAATCAGCTTGGAAAGCCTCCATTTTTGGTTCAACTTGTCACATTGAAAGAACAGACTATTACAAGGCCGCTCTCTGGGCAAACTGTCTTGAACAGGCCTATTCAGATTTCTCACGAGATTTCGGAAAATACGGGGCCGGTGCTGAAGAAAGTCCGGATTCCGGTGATGAAGAATTCGAGAGCGGCTGCGCCGATTCCTGTATGCGAATGTTCTATGGAAGCGATGCCTCCAAACCCGGTACATTTGCAGTCCTAGACTCCGGCTCGGGACGAACCAAAGTCCTCAAATCCCTCATAGAATTCAAGAAAACCTTGAATGGAACCGGCGGATACAATGCCATTGGTGCAAGAAGAAGAATGGGCGATCCCAATACCAATTCAGCCCATGTTTACAGCATTGAGAATGTTTCTTTCGTCGATAAAAATGGAAAACCCATCGACTTCACGGATAACACCGGAATCTTTGGGTTTGTTTCCGATATCAGTGAACGCAAATCAATCGATACCACGAAATCCAAACTGCTTTTGAGAAATCCCTGGAACAGCCCAGATTCGGACAAAGGAAAGTATTTTGAAATTACACTTGAAGAGTTCTTCACAAACGATGAATGGACTCATATCTACGAAGCAGAAATTTCAGAACGAACCCAAGGAAGGTCTGAATAAAACAAAAATGATGTATTATAGAATAATGTTATTCAATTCCTTTTGCATTTTTTCAGCGGCATCCAGCGACGTATAAACGTATGCAGTGGTAAATAATAAACGGCGCGTATGCAATAGCGCCGCTGGCGAGGCGTATTCGCAAAGCGAATAGCCGCGCCTTCAGATAAAAAAAAGCGGCGCGTATGCAATAGCGCCGCTGATGCGCGCGTATGCAATAGCGCGCAAAAAATATATTCTATTTTTCGAAATATTAATTATTTTGATTTCATGGCTTGTTTTTTCCGACCTGAAATATCCTGTTTAAATGCAGTGGCACATCTCTCACATTTCTCAATACAATGATGTAATCCTCATACATTATTAGGACATAAGATACGCGTTTTATGAATTCCAATACGACCGGTCGTCATAATCCCGTTCATTCATAACAGGCGCAAGTTTGCCAATCTTCTTGTACTCAAGCTGCGCAGAACGAATGAGCAAATCCTGCGTCACACACTGCTCTTTGGAGCCATAAGCAATCGATGCCGCTCGCAATACCGCCTCTTTGATATGACCGCCGGACAACTCAAATGTGTCGGCCAGAAAATCAAGATCAACCGTGTCATCCCTTGGAATTGCCGGCGAAAGAAACTTCTTCCACAAGATCAACCTCGCTTCATATTCGGGAATTTCAAACGGTATTTTGAACCGAATACGTCGCATGAAAGCCTCATCGATCGCCTCGTCAAAGTTCGACGTCAGAATGCTGACACCTGTAAATCGTTCAAGACGCTGCAAAAGATAGTTGATTTCGAGGTTAGCATACCGATCAACACTCGATTTGACTTCGGTTCGTTTGCCAAAAATAGAATCCGCTTCATCAAAAAGAAGCAGTACCTCTCCCTGTTCCGCTGCATTGAACAATTCTGATAAGTGCTTTTCCGTTTCACCGATATATTTTGAAACAAGCTGGGACAAATCAACGCGATACAGTTCAAGTCTTAATTCACTCGCGATGACCTGCGCTCCATACGTTTTGCCGGTCCCCGGAGGCCCTGAAAAGAGTGCGGCCAAACCAAACCCGTATGGCATCGATCGCTCAAATCCCCAATTTTTTGCCAGTTCTTTGCGATGCCTCGCATACATAAGCAAATCCTCAAGTGCCGTGCGGCATTCGGGAGAAACGATGAGCTGGTCAAAAGACACGCGTGCGGGTTCCGGCGTGGCCAGACCACCTAAACCTTCCTTCGAAATACTGCGAGCCGCTCGCGCCAGCTGCATATACCTCGTTTCTTCATTGTCAGTGTCCTCAAACGACACAGAACGAAGTGCCTCAGAAACCTGCCCTCGCGTCATTAAAAATTGCCCGGAAAGCTGCTGTATCCACGAATCAGACAACATTCCTTTACATGCATCACGCCAATAGATTTCGCGTTCCGGACGCGTCGGCATCGGAATGGTTAGGCGAGTATCCGGATTGATTTTCAGCCATTTGGGAACATCTCCGGTCAGCATCCACGCCACTGGCTGACACGTTTCGTGAAGCCGTGAAGAAATAATCCCCAATGCCTCTTCCCAACGTTCAATGGCATTCGGAAATCCCGTCACGACGATCATCGCATTGTACAATGTCGCCATTGCTCGTGTCCGTTTGATTTGCATTATGGCATCATCAAATGAACTCGCCAGACTCAAATCGAGTTTCCATATTCCTTCACAACCCAGAGCTTTCGCCAACGCCTGGCACACATAACGACGCCCGCTTCCCAACGCCCCTGAAACAGACACTCGTTTGGGGCCTGAAAGCCCACATATTGCTCTAATTTGTTTTGCAACTCGTTCGTCCAGTTCATCCGGTGAAATCGACTTTTCAAAGGCCGAATCGTCAATCGGTATCCCCAGAAGATAGGCCGCTGCAGGCTCATAAATGCGCACAAAAGCTGATGACAAAGGCGCATGTTCGGCATTATCCAGTAAAATAATCGATTCTTTGAACAGGGAACAAACGGCGGGATTGAGTTCAGCTTCACAATGCTCCGTATCTTCTTCTGTCAGCGTCAACATTCGCGTCAAAAATCCCCATCTCGGCAACGTCGGATTAGGTTCTGACATCGAAAAACGCAGGGCTCGCAATATGTGCCAGTCATATTCCATGACAGACAACAGTGCCAAAAGTGTGATTTCAACTCTCCCCAAATGCAGCCTTTCATTGAGAGAACACCACCTATCGGCAACAGAATCACCGTATTTACACGCCAAATCCAAGACTTCCATCCAAAATGACTGAAATGACACCGGCTGCCATTGAGAAAGGACTTCGTCATAATCCTGTGGCGACTTTCTCGCCATGTCCTCACTTCGGCTGTTAAAAAATGCCTGCAGCCCTTGCGGCCATCGCGCATTCTGATCTGACACATTCAGTTTAAACCAACCGTGATGATAAGCATGATATAAACTCTGTCCTATCACAGATATTACAAACAATCGTATATTTTCACGAATTGTCATTCTATTCTTATATCTCCATCCGAAATGTTGATATCCAAAATATCCAAAACACAACGCTGTCTCGAATATGTTTAATCGCGTATAAAACACGCAAGTATAATAAATATAGAATAGACTCTGAAAGAAATCTATTAGAATCACATCCACAGAGGTTCAAAACTTCTCACCTATCTCTTGAACCAATCGTTTCCCTCATTGCCACACAAAGAAAGACCGTGCATGAGTTTTTTAAGGAACCTCTGGGGCAACTCTCTATGGAAGGTCTGAATAAAAGTGGAATCCAAAATAGAAAGTCTCAAAAACGTACAAAATGCAGCCAAATTGCTCTGGCAAAGGCCAGAGCAACGCGCATTATTCTGTCACAATGAACTTCCCAGCCTTCGCAATATCAAATCCATTGGCATCATCGAAATCACAATATTCCCATGTAATTCCGTCATCAAGACTGAAACGATAGATCATGATAAACTCACCGGCTTTCGCGGAATACAGCTGAGCCATATACTCATCATTGTTCGTGTCCGTACGGAATTTCGCATTATTTTTTGCAGGAAAATAAGTAAAAGTCGTGGGCAAAGCATCTTTAGGTCCAAAACCTAGTTCTGCTTTGACGCCTTTACAAACCTTTTCCCCCTCTGAACACCCCGGAATAAATACCTGACCATACACATCGTCTGATTTGGTTTTGACCTTGGCTGTGACCTGTTCCGGATGCTGCAAACGGCACCATTCTATCTTTTTAGCAACTTCTGCTTTGACTTCCGGTGCCTTTTCCGAAGCTCCTGCACCATCGGGCTGTGCCTGCGCGATGCCCGCAAATAAAAAAAGACTCGCAACTGATAGTGATAAAATACTTTTCTTCATAGCATCTCCTTTTTCTTTTCTTACAAACTCTGCTGCCATTTTTCAAATCGTAATGCACTCACCAACTGCACCACAATCACACCCTCTCATGCTTATATCATCATTTCTTTCGAGTGAATATCAATATTCTTCTTTCCAGGAAAGGCCGGGGAAAACAAATAGCCCTCAATGGATGCGATAATCGTAAAATTATGTTACACTTCATCCGGTTTACTTTTGATTTCGTTTCACTTTTGTAAATATCATGAATTTCAATTCCATTCTGCATCAATTTGTCCTCTCTTTACTCGGTAAATGGCTCGATTCCGGCTGGAAAAAAGGCTGGATTCGATTCGAAGGCCTCCCTCAAGCCGGATGGCCTGCTGAAATGACTGAACATTTCATGACTAAAAGTCAGAAAATGATGGTTCGGTCTGATGATTTACAAAATGCCGTTGCTGAGTGGCAGGGGCCCGATTTCTCTCTCTTCTGGCATCACGTCGCAGAACTGAGTGCTAACGGCGACGTCCTCGCTCAACGTTGGGAAACGCTCGACAGTCAGCTCCTTCTTCACCCAGAAGAAATTGCCCTCCTCGCTCTAATGACTGCCATTCACCGCGACTGGTCTCTCCTGCGCGCTCTGCGCTTTGCCATGTCCGAACAGGATCCCGGTCAGCCCAGATGGGGATTCGCTTCTAAATTCATCGCGCTCGGAATGAATTCCAATAACGCTGACAACATCCTTTTCCCACAGAACAGTGCCCTCTTTAAAAACGGTATCATCGGCTTCGTCAATGAACATGAGCCCTCATACGCTGCCGCAGAACTCTTCATTCATCCGGATATCGTTAATTTCCTCACAAATCCAGACGCCGTTGACAATTCAAGACTCAGCAGTTTGAACTATCGTGAAGCCGACCCTTCCCTTAAAACCGCCATAAAACGACTCGCATCCGCCCCCAAAAATACAAATATTGTCATCGAAGGCGCTACCGGTTCAGGTAAAATTCGCGTCGCTCAATTTGTCGCTGGAAGACTTAAATATCCTGGAATTCGAATCCTCGATCTCACCCCGGATATCTCTTTCGATCAGGCTCTTCACTCTATCCAGAAAGCATCCGCTCTCGCCGTCCTTCATCACGACATCATCGTCCTTAAAAATGTCACCAAATGGTGCGATCGATGGGGGGAAGGCATTCTCCTTATCGCCGATAAACTTGATAAAATCCAAACTACAATCATCTGGCTCGTAACAGGCGACAAACCTTCTTTCATTCACGTCCTCCCGGAATGCCATATTCGCGTTCCAATGCCAAACCGCTCCGCTCGCGAAGCCATCTGGAAAGAACTCGTTGCCGACAAACTTTCTCCTCATTGGCTCAATCAGCTCGCCGGACAGTTCCTCCTCACAAGAGGACAAATCGAAGACGCTCTCAAAATCGCTCTCGTTTCAGATTTCAAAGACGAAGAAGATTTTTATAAAAGCGTCTCCGCCTCCGCCAGAATGCTCTCAATAGAAGGGCTCGGAAGCCTCGCAACTCCCGAACCGGCACGCGTCACAAGAGATCAACTCATCGTCTCCCCTGAATGCAGCACCGCTTTAGAAGACCTCCTGATGTACGCTAAACACCGTCATAAACTCGCTAAAGAATGGGGCTTCGAACGTTCCATGCCATACGGACTCGGACTCGCTGCTCTCTTTTGCGGACCTCCGGGAACCGGTAAAACTTTCGGCGCCCAAATCATTGCGACCGAACTTCAACTTGAACTTTACCGCGTCGATCTCTCTCAACTCGTCTCAAAATACATCGGCGAAACTGAAAAACATCTCGCCGAACTATTCAATGCCGCCGAACAGGGCGAAATTCTCCTCCTTTTCGATGAAGCCGATTCCATCTTCAGCAAACGAACCGAAGTCAAAACGAGCGTCGATCGATACGCAAATCTCGAAATCAATTACCTCCTCCAACGCCTTGAACGTTTCAGCGGCGTCAGTATCCTTACTTCAAACTTCGAATCCGGTATCGACGAAGCCTTCATGAGACGTATTCGTTTCAAAGTGCCTTTCGAATTACCTGAACCCGAATCAAGAGCTATCCTCTGGGAAAAATTCCTCTCGCCCGCTATCCCAAGAACGGCTGACGTCAATATTAAGGTTTTAGCCGATCTCTTTGAACTTTCCGGCGGACATATCAAAGAAATCGTCCTCAGAGCCGCATCCATCGCATACGGTTCCGAAGATAAACGCGTTTCTCAAGAACTGCTCATGCGCTCCGCTGAACTCGAATACAAAAAAATCGGAAAATTACTTCCTTATCACTCATAAAATACATTATTTCATTCATCTTATTATATATAATTCTCATTTTAATGGCGAGCCTATGCAAGCATACGGCTCGCTTTGGGCCGGGCTATTAGCGTTGCTAATACACCCGGCCTCTTTTTGTTTATATATATCTAAACATCATTATCTAAATACCAGTTATACCCCGCACCTCATGCTCAAACCTCGTCCCAGTCTCCTCCGGTCAACATCTTCTCCAGACTCAATATCAATAAAGCCGTGTCATAACTCGGTTTTTCCAAGTCATACACGGCTCTTTTCTTTCCCCACTAACCACTAACCACTAAAATTCCACCCACATTGCTGGACGAACCGCGATATTAGGGTCGTAGACAGGGAAGGCGGAGAATGAACCGTAAATGTTGACGAACGCAGCGTGGTCACCTCTGGAGCCAGTCGACCGGAGCCACCAGTAGGAATAGTGTAATTCTGTAAAGTTACCTGTAAATGCACCTTTATTTCTGGCGTATGGTGTAGCTTCTGCACGTCGCTCGTTATCACTCGTGAAATAGTTTTGAGCTTCGGTAATGCTGAGCAGAAAAATTTTGTCGGTTGTCGCATTACCGGGAGACGTGCTGTACTCCGGATTGGCGTGAGCTGGAACTTCCGAACTCTTTATTTTGGCTTTTTCTATGTCCGTAAATGCCGTGTCGATGAAGTTGCTACTCGTAAAGCTCATTCCAACAGTATTATAACTTGAACCATAACCATTGAGCCACGAACGAATTGTACTCTTTTCCCAAGTGATGAAAAAATCAGTTTCCCTAATGATGTAAATATCAGTTATGTCGTACTTCTGAACATCGAGCGCCTTCTCGCTGATAACGAGATATTTACCATCTTTAACAGCGAGTATGCGCCAGGTAATCGGTTCATTGGTGGTAACAGAATCGTCATCCTGTTCGTAGTGACCAAATTTCATCGTTTGGCTTTAGCCTGGCCTTTTTCAAGCGCTAATTTGACTGCCTGAACTTTGTACTCGTGATCATAATGACTTCTTTTCCTGATAGACGCCCTCCTTTCGGCTTCTGTCAGTTTACAGAATCCTTGCAGAAATAGTGTCAACTATTTTTGTACAACATCAGTTACTGTTCAGCCAAAATAATTTGCAATATGTCCTCGCGAGCCCCAGTAAATTAAAATCAATTGCCCTCCCCCCCATAATATGGGCTTAAATTCCGTAACAAAATCGCGTAAATTCTCTCCGCGATTTCTGCGCAGTCGTTCGCAGATGCGAGTGGATAGGAGTCAATCATGGAACAGCGCATATTGCCTTTGGGCATTCAGACATTTTCAGAAATTCGCGAACGAAATCTCGTATATGTCGATAAAACTGCGATCATGTTCAACATGGTCCAGACCTGCAAATATAGTTTCCTCGCCCGCCCTCGCCGTTTCGGAAAATCACTGCTTGTTTCAACGCTTAAATCCTATTTTGAAGGCCGAAAAAACCTGTTCAAAGGTCTTGCGATTGAGCAGCTTGAACACGAATGGACAGAACATCCCGTGCTTCATTTTGACTTTTCAGGGGCCAAATATTCAAATAGTCCAGACGCTTTTTGGGAACAGGCAAACAGACAGCTTGCTTATTATGAAGAAAAATACTCCATTGAACCAAAAGGTAAACTGCTGAGTACCCGCCATGCCGATTTACTGTTTGCTGCTGTAAAAAAAACCGGTCAGAAAGCAGTCATCCTGATCGACGAATATGACGCACCGCTTCTCGATTTGATGGGAAAAGACGATGTGTTCCAGAAAACACGAGATATGATGCGCGATTTATACAGCCCCATTAAACAAAATGACGGTCTGCTCAAATTCGTCTTTTTGACGGGCATAACAAAATTCAGTCAGCTCAGCATTTTCAGCGAGTTTAATAATCTGAAGCATTTGAGCATGGATACGAGATACGACGCGATTTGCGGCATCAGCAAGGATGAAATGCTGACCTGTCTCAGACCAGAGATCGAAGCCATGGCCAAAACAAATGGCTGGTCGTTTGATGAAACCATTGCCAGATTAAAGAAAAAGTATGATGGTTATCATTTTTCAAAAAATTCGCCGGATATTTTCAATCCATATAGTCTGCTGAACAGTCTGGATGATAAAGAATTGGGCAATTACTGGTTTTCATCCGGAACACCGACGTTTCTTGCTCAGCAAATCAGCCTGCATCCAAATATTGATGTAGAAAAACTCGATCAAGGGTTCTGGACGGGACGGGAAATATTCGACATGCCCGCAGAAAAATCGTCAGATATCATTCCGATTCTCTATCAATCCGGGTATCTGACGATTAAAGATTATGATTCTGAATTCGATGATTATTTATTAAAATATCCGAATGAAGAAGTTCGTGTCGGTTTTTCCCGCTGTCTGATGCCCTATTACGGCCATGATAACAATTCAGAAAACCTCGATTTTTCGCGTGAATTTTCACGCAGTCTGAAAGAACATGATATCGACAAAGCATTGACACTTGCCCGATCATTTCTGTCGTCAATTCCCTATAATGCATTGCGGAAAAAAGAAGATTACAACGAGCATTATTACAGAACGCTTCTGCTTTTATTATGCCGTTTTGTGACACCCTACACAGTTCGTTCAGAACATGCAAATGCCGTTGGCCGCTCTGATCTATTAATAGAAACAAAAGACGCCGTTTTCTGCTTTGAATTTAAGAAAAAAGATTCATCAGAAAAGGCCATTCAACAAATCGATAATAAAGGTTATTTAATTCCATTCGAAGCCGATAACAAGAAATTATATAAAATCGGTGTTCAATTCGATTTTGAATTAAAAACAATCGGCGACTGGGTGATCGAGAATATATAATTATTTTTTTTGGGGGGGGGCGCGCCTATTGCCAATAGAGCCGTGTTGCGACACGGCTCTATTGGGAATACGGCTCGCTTGCGCCGCTATCCCGTTGGGATACGCGGCGTTTTTCTATTCAATCCAGGCTTTTATTACGCCAAACCAGCTCCGCTTCTGTGTATAGACCTGTATGGTGTCTCCAACACTTTGATTAAACTTCCCAGACTGATATCCCGAATAGGTTTTGTTTTTAATTGTAAACATGAATTCAATTCCATCGGGAAATACGGCCATAACTTTGCCTTGAACAACATTGTTAGAATTATTCTGTGTTTTGGAGGACTTTTTAACTTTCATTTCCTTATCAAGACGAGAAGATAAAATATCAGAATTTCGGGCTTGATAATAGGCATTTGAAGTCTTTTGGGCATAATCTTCTGATTTTTTGGCAATTTTCCATAATAAAATGGCAAGTGGTATTGCAATAACTGAATATATTATAAATCCAATCATTCCTGATGAAAATCCTACAATTAGGAATGCAAACGAAGTGATGACAAACATCACGGCGATGAAAAAGAAAATGAAGCTTAAAAAACCGACAAATGTTTCAGAAACTGCCATGAAACTCATCCGTCGTTGTTTGGCACGTTTTTCGGATTTATATAAGCTCATGAGTCCATCATTGATGAGCTTATATAATTCATCAGTGTCTTTGGGTCTGTCATGCACTTGCGGGGCGAGAAGCTTATTGAGTAATTCGAGTGTTTTGGGATGAATATCAGGAACTTTGGACTTGAGAAGTTCCTCATAATGCAGTTCAAAGCCGTCGGACTGCAACTCGGATGGCATACAGCCTGTGAAGAGATGAAGAGCTGTGGCTCCAATCGAATAGTAATCGGACTGAAGTGTACAATCTCCAATGAGTTGTTCTGGAGCCATATAACCGACAGTTCCCGCAACGGTTGAACCGCCGGATCTCTTTTGCGGATTTGCAACTGCTCCAAAATCGATAAGATTTACTTTGATTTGTTCATCCACTCGCTGAATCAATATATTCGACGGTTTGATGTCGCGATGAATGACAGGTGGCGCATAAAATGTCTGAAGATCATGGACGATTCGCGTGAGCTCCCGCATGATCAAAAGAATCTCTAGCTCATCGAAATGCGTACCATTTTCAAGCAAGGTCAGAAGCGAATCACCTTTGATATATTCCTGTACCAGCCAGCATTCTGTAAATTCACGTTCTTGCGAAATATAATCATAATACTTCGGAACATTTTTGACATTGATCGACTGCAAAGCTTTTGCTTCGCGTTCGAATAGCTCGTAATTTTTGAGATTATCGCTGAATTTGAGCGCTTTAATGGCGACAATTTCACATGTTTTTAGGTTTCTGGCTTTAAAAGTCTTGCCATTGGCTCCTTCTCCGATCAGCTCGATATACTGATATCCGCGTTGAACAAGAATTGGAGGTGTTTCAAGGCTGTTATGACTGTCTTTGGGAGGGCAGGAATAGTTAGAATTATCGTAACCCTGATAAGCAATTTTCGACGCCATAGTTTGAGTTTGATATTCCATGGTGTTCTCCTACTTTTCATTAATTTCAAGCTTATCGATGGCAGGAACAGGAAATGGAGTGCTCAGAACATGTTCGCCTTTTTCGTCGTTTTGAATGAGATATAGAATCGGAATGAGACTCCCCTCATGGAGTGCATCCGGCAAAGTGTGTGTGTGGAACGTTCGAACGATTGGCTCAGGGGAACTGTCATCGGGTGGATTGAAACTGTAGGTAATTTCCCATGTCGGATAAAATGCGTCGTGAGAATCGGGTTCGTCTACATATTTGAGATCTCGATAGACACTTTTGTAATTAATTCGGATAACGGTTGCCATCGATTTTCTTGCCTGTTCAAAAAATCGTTTGTATAGACGACCATTATTTTCTTTATAATTAGAAACAAGTGTATAGATATAAAGAATTAACATAAAAGGAATTATTAACAAAAATATACACAAAATCAGACACAAGCCATTCACATGGAATAAAAATTTAACCAATAATGATGCAGAAAGAAGTATAACAACACTCGCAAAACTGCCCAAAACGATATATATGAATATTTCAAATATAATCTTAGAAAGCATGGATTTAGCTTTCATATCCAATGCGTTCTTTCTATCAAATTTAATGGATAAACTGTCTTTCAAAATCAACATTTTCAAATTAAACGGAAGCTTTCTCGGTGTTTTATCATCAAGTGACTGCCAAAGTTCAATATTTCCGGCCTGTTGATAGGATTTGACGCGACTGAAAGATAATGCACGAGCAGGTTTAATCGCTGTTTTTGTATAGGGAATGTTATCAAACTTTTGTTCTTGTAATGCGATAAAAAACGTTCGGAGTGTATCGAAATCCGTGATTCGGTCTTCGACTTTGGGCGCGAGCATCTGGCGCAAAAATGATGTGATTTGGTGGGGGAGATGTTCCAGATGCGGGTCGATGATGACTTGAAAATCCTGAATTTCGAGATTTTCCGGTGCAACACCGCTCAACAGATAGACGGCGACAATGGCGAGTGAATAGATGTCGCTGGCGGGGCTGGCGTGTCCCATGAGCTGCTCGGGAGCCATGTATCCGTATGTACCGACGACGGTAGATCCGCCACTCTTAACTTGTGGATTTGCAACAGCACCGAAGTCAATGAGATGAACTTCAGGTGATGAGGAATCATTGGCATAATTCAACAAAATATTCGAAGGTTTGATGTCGCGATGGATGACGGGCGGTTCACTTTTATGCAGTTTTTCGATGATATTGAGGAGCTGCAAAAGCAGCTCTCCTATTTGTCCGATTTGAAAGCGATGGCCTTGCGCAATAAATTCCTGAAGCGGACTGCCTTCGATATATTCCTGAACAATAAATGCGCGCGGCTCAGGAACGTCCAGAAATTCCCTGACTTCGATGAGTTTGGCGATGCCAGGAATGTCGAGTCTTCGAAGGGTGTCGGCTTCGCGATGAAACAGGTCGTATTGCTTCCAGTCCTTCACAGACGAGATATTCAATTGTTTGATGGCGACATTGCAATCACCTTTTTGGGCGAGAAAAACCGAGCCTTGAGTGCCTTTTCCAAGTCTTCGAATGAAATGATATTCATTTTGAAGCAGCTGCTGATTGATTTCAATATCGCGGTCGTTATCGTTCTTGTTATGTGCGTTTTCGGCAATCTGATCACGATAACTGGTGGAGTCTTCAGGGATTGAAGAGCTGAGTTGCATGTCTGTCATATTTAATATTTTCCATTTTTTACATGGTTTGTCAGTGTCACATTATACGCATTTCGTTTCTTCAACACTTGTGTAGATCTCAAACAATGTGCCTGATTGTATTTTTGACATCTCGAACCATCTAGTCCAACTATGACCCCTAAGAAAGGTCTGAATAAAACGATATTTTAAGTCAACAAATGAGGAAAGGGCAAAGCCCCTCCCCAAAAAAGCAATTAATAAAACCACTATACCCCATTAGTTCACTTCGACTTCCCCCTCACCCGGTGGAACAAGTATAGAAACCTTCCTCGTACCAAAGGAAAGTCCCGTCGTCGGATTATAAACTTCGATATATGCCGTAAACACCTGTGATTCATTCGATGGATTCACACAATGGTTGCTGGCATTCACCGTAAAGTGAAGTCTTGCTCCCGTTCTATTCGCACTCGATGTGCCCGGAGCAAAGTTCGAGAAACCATTTTTATACGACGATGCACCAACCGCTGTCGGAACCGCAACAGGGTTACACGATTTTTCAGGCTCCAGGGCTGGCGGCTCATACTTCGTCGCTTCAACAGCTTCGATAAAGCAATCCGTCTTTACTGAAGTCCCGGGTATATCTTCACCAGTCACTCGCGTCGCGACGTCGTATGTACCGTATTTGACCAGGGCATCGACGCCTTGAACGACCATCTTGGAAACGTCCGTATGTGCCGCTTTATAAGCCAAAACACACTGATTGGGATGCCCGTTAATCGTCGTCGCATTTGTCGTCTCGCTGCCAAGACAACATTTATTGGCCGCACAATTTTCAAAGGCACACGCGGGAACAATGGCATTCGATTCTCTTGCCCACATCGTCATCTGCCCCAGGGCATCCCCCATATACGATCCATTACTCGATACGTTCAACGTAATGACTCGAATCCCTTTTTCCTGCAATTTGGGAATTAACTGCGGCGTATAGTGCGCATTCGGAATATAGCTGGAATTATACGGAATATTAACTTCTGACGAAAACGTGGCGTATGAAGACGATATCGGTGAAGAAATCGTTCCATATTTTCCTTGAAGCGGATATTGGGAAGTATTTTGATCATGCGAAAAAATATCTGTGGTATGGATAACAACAGGAAGTGCACCGTCACGCCAGCCAACTCCGCCCCACGTTCCCGGGGTATTGCTCACAGCCTGTACCTTCCCTGCATTCCAATTATATGTTTTTTCAAATATCCAGGCCCCGTAACTCAACGACCCCGAATTCCAGGAAACGCCTTCCCCCGTCGCTATCTGATAGAGTGATTCGGCGCCGCTCTCTGGACCATCGGCTCCATTGCGCGTATCAAATAATTGATTATTTACGTATGACATTACCGTCGAAATATTATCGGATACTCGTCCTAATACCCTGAACGGCAAATCCCCGCTCGAGCTATCGCCATACGGGACATATTCACCGTCAACATCTGCACCAACGGGAAAATCATCAAAATTTGTCAGCCCAACACCGCTGTCCGCAACACGTTGTTTTAGACTCGTTATCGTCGCTGATATATTCGTTTTTACGTTATCAATCGTCGATCCCATCGACCCCGTCGTATCGACATTGAACACGACATCCAGTTTCTGAACACTCGGTGTAAACACCAAATCATCCTGTTGCTTTTCACCGCCGTAAGGAAGGACAAAATAGAATTCAAATACACTTTTAACATTGACGTCCGGATTACAAACCAAATCCTCGACGGAACTTACCCTCATTCCACCCACTTCATCGGGATGTTCCATCGCATATTTGGCTGCAATATATTCCGCACCGTCCAAATACCCATCGCCATCCGCATCTGCAACCAATGCCGTCGATACGCCATTGCACATCACTTCATCCTTATCCGACAACGCATCGCCATCGCAATCCGGCGTTCGATAGCAATATACCGTATTCCCATCTTCCGACTGATATTTCAATAACTCGCCATTGGCATCGACCTCGTCTCCGTCCTTGACGCCGTCCCCATCACTATCCTGCGTATATCGATCGAGAACACCGTCCAGATCACTGTCATTTTTCCCTTCAAATGAATCTTTCAGGCCATCGTTATCGCTGTCATCATCCATATAATCAGGGATCGTATCGCCATCCGTATCCCACGGATTGTCAGGCGTACCGGCTTCACAGCGAACGCCATTGCACAAACGTCCCGGCACAATTTCGCCTTTATACATCACGACAATCCCGGCAATTTCATCTTCATCACCAACGCCATCACCATCGTTGTCCAAATCGATATAATCCGGAATGCCATCGCCATCCGTATCGACGGGATGCGTCGGATCGGCCCCTGTTTCCACGCTGTCCGGAATACCGTTGTCATCCGAATCCGTGTCCATAAAATCGTACAGGCCATCCCCATCCGAATCAACCGGCTCCCGGCTTGCACTCCCATCAGTTCCCGATTCAACGCTGTCCGGAATGCCATCGCCATCGCTGTCTGAATCCTCACAGTTCGGTATCGTGTCGCCATCCGTATCCTCATCACAGCGATCGTATTCATCCGAAATGCCATCGCCATCCGTGTCTTTATTCGCATCACCTGAAACACACTTCTTATCGTCACTGCAATGTTTTCCATCCGTACATTCGCTGTCGCTCTGACACTCAGTCGTCACCGCTTTGCACTGACCACCTTGACACACAAATCCCGGATCACAATCGGCACTGGATAAACACTCATCGTCTGAAGGGATACCGGTGCTTTTGCAAACGCCATCCTGACACGTCTGTCCTGACTGACACTCATCATCACTCGTGCATTTCGGCATTACACATTTGCCGTTGTCACACGTCTGACCTGATTTACACTCATCGTCGCTCGAACATTTCGGGGTCGAACATTTGCCATCTTTACAGACTTTCGAATCGGTACAATCCGCATCAGTTTCACAGCCGGTCTGCGGTTTTTTGCATTTGCCGTTATCACAGACTTTGCCGCTTGCGCAATCGCTGTCGTTTTCACAACCAACCTGCGTCTGGCCAATATTAACCTCTATTCCATTGTCATCTCCGCAAGAAATGAACATCCCGGAACAAATCAACGCCGACAAAATGGTGATATATTTTTGCTGTTTCATAAGTCCTCCATGCTTTATTTTGCCAAAACCTATTCTCAGGGAACCTCTGAATAAAACACATTATTAAGGCAAAAATTGCCGAAAGCCCCGGGAGTAGGGTCCCGACGGGGATAATGGTTTTGCACTCGCGATTAATTCACGGCTTCGCCGGACGAAGACGGCACAATGATGGACACCTTGCGCGTCCCAAAGGAAAGCCCCGTCGTCGGATTATACACCTCGATATTCGCTGAAAATACCTGGGCTTCGTTCTTCTCTTCTACACAATCCTTGTTTCTTGCTTTGACTTTAAACACGAGTTTGGCACCTTCGCGATCCGTACTCGACGTCCCCGGGGCAAAATTCTTAAACCCGTTGTTATAGGCCGTCTCCCCAACCTTTGTCGGAACCGCAACCGGATTACATGTCTTCTCCGGTTCCGCTTCCGGCGCCTCATATTTAAAGGCCTCAACAGCCTCGATAAAGCATTCCGTACTGACGTCACTGCCCGGTATCGGTTCTCCAATCACTCGCGTCGCCACTTCATACGTTCCATACTTAATCAAAGCATCAACACCGGATACCACCATCGCAGATACATCATCCTGCGACGATTTGTACGCCAGAACGCACTGATTGGTTCGATCCCCAACCTTGATCGGTTTTGAATTTTCCGCACCAAGACAGCACATCCCTTCGGGACAACCTTCGACTCCGGAAAATGCACACACCGGAACGACAGCCCCCGTCTCTCGCGCCCACAACGTCATCTGGCCTTCGCGATCCGCCAAAAATGCACCGCCATCCTTGTTCACATTCAATGTGATGACTCGAATGCCCTTTTCCTTTAATTTCGGCATCATATCATCCGTGTAGTGCGCATCCTCGATTTCCGGACAATCCTTGCCCGCCGTAAATGACTTGAGATACTCCCCGTTTTGGTCATGCGAAATCGCATCCGTCGTATGCACGACAACGGGCAGTGTGTCTTTACGCCAGTCCACTCCGCCCCACGTTTCGGCTGCATTGACTCGCGCCGGAACACTTCCATCCAACCACTTCAAGCCTTCACCCGTCGCTATCTGATACAACGACTCGGTCCCGCTCTCAGGAGTATCGCCGCCGTTGCGAAGTTTAAACTCTTCGCTCTTCGTATATCCTGAAATAACCTCATCATCCGTCGAAACTGCACCAATCAAACGAAACGGCTGATCGCCATCACTCGAACTGCCATACGTCGAAACCGGATAATCGTCGAAATTCGTCAACCCTACTCCGCTGTCCTTGACCTTCTTGCGCAGTTCCTCGATCGTTTTCACGATGTTCGTTTTCACATTGTTGATCGCACGCTCCATCGACTGCGTCGTATCGACATTGAAAACAACATCCAGTTTCTGGACACTCGGCTTGAAAACAAGCTCATCGTCTTTGGTCTCCGCCGCTCCATACGGAAGCTCAAAATAAAATTCAAAAACGTCTTTAACACCTCGGTCCTTGTTGCATATCAATTCTGCAACCGAATGAATCTTTTCACCGCTCAGTGTCCCATTGACCATCGCATATTTCGCCGCTGTATACTCCGCTCCGTCCTGATAGCCATCCCCATCCGAATCGACTGTCACCATCGACACAATGCCCACACAGTACACTTCCTGCGAATCCCTCAGGGAATCTCCGTCACAATCCTTCACGCGATAACAGTAAACTGAACTCCCGTCGCTTTTGGCAAACTTCAACGGTTCGCCGTTTTCATCGAGTTCCTTGCTGTCCAAAAGCCCGTCTCCATCACTGTCCAGGCTGTATCGATCCAGGACACCGTCGCCATCACTGTCCAGACTCCCTTCGATTCGATCCGCAATGCCGTCGCCGTCGCTGTCCAAATCCATATAGTCCGGGATCGTGTCCCCGTCCGAATCCCACGGATTGTCCGGCGTCCCCATTTCACACCAGTTTTCTCCACATCGACGGCCAGTATGGCGTTCGCCGGACGACGTAAACACTTCGCCCCCCGCAATTTCCTCAAAATCAAGGATGCCGTCGCCATCGTTGTCATAATCCATAAAATCTGAAACCCCGTCTCCATTCGTATCAACGGGATGTTCCGGATCGCCCCCCGCCTCATCGTGATCCAGAATGCCGTTGTCATCCGAATCCGTATCCTTGAAATCATATATGCCGTCATTATCCGAATCGATAGGCTCTACGGTCAAATCACCGTCATTTTCCGCTTCGACACTGTCTGGAATGCCATCGCCATCGCTGTCCAAATCCTCACAATTCGGAATACTGTCCCCGTCTGTATCTTCGTCACATCGATCGAATTCATCCGAAATGCCGTCACCGTCCGTGTCTTTTATGCCGCTTTCTTTGATTTCACACTGCCCATCGGCATTACAAATCTTCCCATCCTTGCAGTCGCTGTCACTCGCACATTCCTTCTCTGACGGCTCACAGTCAGCCCCGGTGCACGGCGCATGGACGCAGCTTCCGGACTGACAAATCTCCCCATCCTTGCAGCCGCTGTCATCGACACATTCCTTCTCTGACGGCTCACAATCTGTCCCCGTACACGGCGCATGGACGCAGCTTCCGGCCTGACAAACCTTCCCATCCTTGCAACCGCTGTCATCGACACATTCCTTCTCTGACGGCTCACAATCAGCCCCTGTACACGGCGCCTCGACACAGCTTCCGGCCTGACAAATCTTCCCATCCTTGCAGCCGCTGTCATCGACACATTCCTTCTCTGACGGCTCACAATCAGCCCCTGTACACGGCGACTCGACGCAGCTCCCGGCCTGACAAATCTTCCCATCCTTGCAGCCGCTGTCATCGACACATTCCTTCTTTGGCTCCTCACAATCAGCCCCCGTACACGGTGCCTCGACACAGCTCCCGGCCTGACAAATCTCGTCATTTGGACAGTCTTTTTCACTCGAGCATGACACGGGCTTCTCATTTTCTTCCGTCGAATCGTCGCTACACGACCAAATCATTCCACATGCTGCCAACAACGAAATCGCAAGTATTCTCTTTTTAAACATTCCAATGCACTCCCCAAAAAACAAGACAACACAACATTATATTATAGCAAACTCACCCGCAAATATCCGCTGTCTTGTTCACAAAAAAATACAAGCATTTCGTTACATCTCAGGCCAGGGTCGAGGCGTTGTGTACAACGCCTCGGCCCCGGCCCCGCCTGAACAACTGGCCGGACGTATCGGCTCCGCCGATAGGCCGGCCCACCGCGTGACGTATGCGCACGCGCATAGGCACGCTGCAAAAAATCCTTGACCGCGCCATTTCGTGCATACCATCCCCTGCTCGTGTTTTGACGTCCAGTTCGAACGTCAGCAATGCTGATTGGAGGTTTATGATGAGACTTGATAAATTGACGATTAAATCGAGAGAAGCTATCGAATTGATGCAGCAGCTCTGTGCCCAGTACAAACACGGCGAGTTCACTTCGCTCCATCTTCTGGCCGCCCTGTGCCAGCAGGGAGGAATCGTGACGTCGCTTCTCGACCGCATCGGCGTCAAAGGCATTAAATCGGCCGTCGATGAAGCCCTCCGGCGTCTGCCTCGCGTGACCGGAACCGACGCCTCAATGTCCCGGGAACTCAACACCGTCCTCGATGCTTGCCAGTCCATTGCATCCGACATGAAGGACGAATACGTTTCCACCGAACATCTCATGCTCGCCATGGCTCGCGAACGGTGCATGGCTCGCGATATTCTCACCGCCGCAGGCGTCAAATACGAGGACCTTCTCAACGCCCTCGTCGATGTCCGGGGAAACCAGCGCGTCACAAGTGAAAATCCGGAGGCCACCTTTGAAGCCCTCAAACAGTACACTCGGGACCTGACCGAAGACGCTCGAAAAGGTAAAATTGACCCCATCATCGGACGAAATGAAGAAATCCGCAGAACACTCCAGGTTTTGAGCCGAAAAACTAAAAACAACCCCGTCCTCATCGGCGAGCCCGGCGTCGGAAAAACGGCCATCGCAGAAGGCATCGCTCAGCGGATTGCCTCCGGTGACGTCCCCGAATCCCTCAAAAATAAACGCGTTTTGTCGCTCGACCTCGGCCTGCTCATCGCCGGCGCAAAATATCGCGGCGAATTTGAAGAACGGCTCAAAAGCGTCCTCGCTGAAATCACCGCCAGTGAAGGTTCCGTCATCCTTTTTATCGACGAACTCCACACGCTCGTTCACGCCGGCGGCGCAGAAGGCGCCATGGATGCCTCAAACATGCTCAAACCCGCTCTCGCTCGCGGTGAACTCCGCTGCGTCGGCGCAACAACCATCCGGGAATATCGTATCATCGAAAAGGATGCCGCTCTCGAACGACGTTTTCAGCCCGTCATGGTCGATGAACCCTCCGTCCAGGATGCCGTCACAATCCTTCGCGGCATAAAAGAACGTTACGAAATTCATCACGGCATTCGAATCACCGACGGCGCCATTCTCGCCGCTGTCAACCTCAGCAAACGATACATCACGGATCGTTTTCTCCCAGACAAAGCCATCGACCTCGTCGATGAAGCCGCCGCCGAACTCAAAATGGAAAGCGAAAGCCTCCCAACCCCTATCGACAAAATCGAGCGCGAACTCATCGAACTCGAAATCCAGCGGCAGGCTCTCATGCGCGAAACCGACGACGCTTCAAAAGTCCGTCTCGAAAAAACCGAACGCGAAATCGCTGAACTTCGCGAAAAATCCTCCGAAATGAAAGCACGCTGGAAACACGAACGAGACCTGCTCTCCGAAATGAAGCTCTGCCGCGCACGACGGGATGACCTGCGAATTGAAATCGAAAAGGTCCAGAGACAGGGAAACTTCAACCGCGCCGCCGAACTCCGTTACGGACAGATGCCTGAAATCGAAAAACGTATCGAAGACATAACCACTGAAATGAAATCCTATGCCGATGCCAACGAATCCTTCCTTCGTGAAGCCGTTCAGGCCGAAGACATCGCTGCCATCGTCGCACGCTGGACAGGTATTCCCGTCCAGAAAATGCTCGCCGGTGAACAGGAAAAATTGATGGAACTCGAGTCCCGCCTTCACGAACGCGTGATTGGTCAGGACGAAGCCGTCAAAAGCGTTTCCGATGCCGTGAGACGTTCCCGCGCCGGCCTCCAGGACCCAAACCGCCCCATCGGAAGCTTCATCTTCATGGGGCCGACCGGCGTCGGCAAAACCGAACTCGCCAAATCACTCGCCGATCTCCTCTTCAATGACGAACAGTGCATGGTCCGGCTCGACATGAGTGAATACATGGAAAAACACAGCGTCAGCCGCCTCGTGGGCGCCCCTCCAGGGTACGTCGGATATGACGAGGGCGGACAGCTGACCGAGGGCGTGCGCCGAAAACCTTACAGCGTCGTCCTGTTCGACGAAATCGAAAAGGCACATCCCGACGTCTTCAACATGCTCCTGCAAATCCTCGATGACGGCCGGCTGACCGACTCCAAAGGAAGAACGGTCGATTTCAGAAACACCGTTATCATCATGACGAGCAACGTCGGAAGCGACATTCTGGCCCGTACCGATATCCCCGAAATCGAACGCCGAAATGCCGTTCTCGATCGCATGAAAACGATGTTCAAACCCGAATTTCTGAACCGAATCGATGAAATTATCACGTTCAATCCCCTGTCTTCATCGCAGATTGGCGCGATTTTGAACATCCAGCTCGAGCGCCTCAAAAAACGCCTCTCGGATCGCCGCCTGAGCCTTAATCTGACGCCTCAAGCCTTCAATGCACTCGTCGAAAACGGCTGTGACATTGCCTACGGCGCACGGCCTCTCAAACGCGCGGTGCAGCGCGATCTCGAAAATCCCCTGGCAAAGTTCCTGCTCTCAACGCCCCTTGCCGAAGGCGCAACCATCGAGGTGGATTATAAGGATGGAGCGATGAAGTTTAACGCATAAAGCATGACGCGGAACGCGGCGCACCCCGGAGGGATGCGCTCGCGGCGCGCCTATTTCATACGGCGCTTTTGTCCCGGCTATCTGACGATACGCCGGGACTTTTTTTTCCGGAATAACACCGCCGAAAATGACGTTTCGCACCGCGTCCGGTGCAAAAGTACGCGGCGGGCAAAGAACATTTAATTTGCTGTTTTTTCAGCACATTCAGCCAGACAGCACAAACAGAAAATGAAACAAAAAACAGATAAAAAAGGGGTATGACATAGATGACACAATAAAATTGTTGCCATATTTGGGTAAAAGCGGTTAGAAGGCCGCCTCTGTCGTATGTTGATCAGGCTTGCACTTGATTGGCATATCGCGTAAAAGACGGCGATTTTTTGGGTATTCTTACGAATATTCAGGCTGAAACGAGAAAAAATCAGCCGATAACAAGCGTATTTAGGGGGAAATCCTCAACCCGAGGAAAGGATCCTCACTTTTTTTAGGAGTTTGAAAAAATGGTTCAGATGTCGATCACGAAACGTGCACTTATCGTTATGGCTGCTATTACACTTTGTAGCCTGACTGGCTGCAAAATCAAAGGCCAGGATGCACAGAACACTGAGAATGGCGCTCCTGTTGCTGTCCAGGCTCCTGCTGCTGATGCTGCTGCGGCTGCAGCCGCTCCTGCTGCCCCTGCAGCCGCTCCTGTTGCCATCGATAACAACGTTCCGATGCCTCTTCAGGTTCGTGCTCTTCCGCTCAAAGGCAACCCCGATGCCCTCGTCACCATCGTTGAATTCAGCGATTATGAATGCCCGTTCTGCAGCCGTGTTGAGCCCACAATCGAAGAGATCATGAAAGCCTATCCGAACGATGTCCGCGTTGCTTTCATCAACAACCCGCTTCCCTTCCACAAAAATGCCATGCCCGCAGCCAAAGCCGCTGTTGCCGCTGCAAATCAGGGAAAACACTGGGAAATGCACGCCGCTCTGTTTGCTAACCAGAAGGCTCTCTCGGTTGATTTCTTCAAAGCAAAAGCCCAGGAACTCGGTCTTGATGTTGCCCGTTTCGAAGCCGATATGAATTCGCCCGCGACCGAAGCTCTCATCAACAAAGGTATCAAAGACGGTCAACCCTTTGGCGTTGGCGGCACACCTTCCTTCCTCATCAACGGTGTCGTTTTCGTCGGTGCTCAGCCTCTTGACAACTTCAAAAAAGTTATCGATGCCGAACTCGCTCGTGCAAAACAGGTCGCCGCAGACAAAAAACTCGCCGGCGAAGATCTCTACAAAGAACTCGTGAAAACCGCTCCGAAACCTCCTGCGGAAGAAGAAGAAGAAGCTCCGGCCGGTCGTGTTCTCGTCGACCTCTCCACGGCTCCTATCCTCGGCAACGTTGACGCTCCTGTTACCCTCGTCGAATTCACCGATTTCGAATGCCCGTTCTGCCTGCGCGCCAACAAGACCGTTCACGAACTCATCAACAAACCCGAAAACGCCGGTAAAGTTCGTCTCGCTTTCCGTCACTATCCTCTTCCTTTCCACAAAAATGCCAAGCTCGCCCATCAGGCCGCAGAAGCTGCCAAGGCTCAGGGTAAATTCTGGGAATACTATGACAAACTCTTCCCGACCGCTGATGACGCCGCCAGACCCGGCCTCGATCGCGACAGCCTCATCAAATACGCTGAAGAACTCGGCCTCGATAAAGACAAATTCGTTGCCGATATGGACAGCGATGCCGTCATCAAGATCGTCGAAGGCGATGTCAAAGCCGGCGGCGAAGCTGGTGTCCGTGGTACACCTCACTTCTTCTTCAACGGCACACTCCTGAGCGGTGCTCAGCCTATCAATGCCTTCCAGGCCGCTCTCGACAAAGAATTCGACCTCTCCAAACCCTACACGGAAAAAGGTCTCAAGGGCACGGCTCTCTATGAACAGATCGTCAAAGACAATCCTGTTCCAAAACCCGCTCCCATCGTCATCGACATCGCCGGTGCTCCTTTCAAAGGCGCTGAAAATGCCCCAGTTACAATCATTCAGTTCTCCGAATTCCAGTGCCCGTTCTGCAGCCGTGTTGAGCCCACAATCAAAGCCCTCTTGGAAGATCCTGCATACACCGGCAAAATTAAAGTCGTCTTCAAACAGTTCCCGCTTCCTTTCCACAACAACGCTCAGAAAGCTGCTGAAGCCGCTCTCTTCGCCAATGCAAACGGAAAATTCTGGGAAATGCACGAAAAAATGTTCGCAAACCAGAACGCTCTCGATATCGACAGCCTCAAGAAATATGCCACAGAAGTTGGTCTTGATGCCGCCGCTATGGAAGCCGCTCTCAGCAGCGATCAGTACAAAGCCGCTGTCGAAGCCGACGTCAAAGCCGGTCAGGGTGCTGGCATCTCCGGTACGCCTTCCTTCGTCATCAATGGCAAACTCTTTGTCGGCGCTCAGCCCATCGATAACTTCAAACATGAAATCGATGAAGCTCTCAAAGCCAACTAATCGACGCGCGGTTTGTTAACCGCTCAGCACACTCTCGAAACCGCCCTCCTTCGGGCGGTTTCGTCGTTTTTATCCAATAACCCCCATAAATTGATTTTTACAGGAATAGCGTTTAAGAAATTTCTGTTTGCCATGGATGGCAACATCGTGCATGGAGGCTCTTATGAATCGTGTCCTGACTTCTGCACTGGTTCTCGCTGTCGCACTCGCGGGAAGTACCAATGCACTCGCGCAAACGCCCGTCGAACAGTCCGCTTTTACCGTTCAGGTCGGCGCTCAAAAAATGGCTCTTGCTGTCGCACCTGCCACATCAAATAACACCACAAATACCGCTGATATCGACAAGCTGCTCAATCATACCCTGCAGCTGACCGGCCTTTTTAACATCATTCCTACCGGCTCATACCTGCCGGGACTCGCAAACGAAAATCTTGCCGCGACGAATTTTGATAACTGGTACGCCTCCGGCGCACAAGCCGTCATCAAAACAGAAGCCAAACAGCTCGGCAATTCACTCGTCATCGACATGGGCTTGTTCGATACACTCGGACGAAAACGCGTCGAAATCGCTTATGAACCCAAATCCGTTTCGCCTTCTGAATACCGAAAACCCATCTATGCTTTTGTCAACGCCGTCGTGCTCTATCTGACCGGTGAACCCGGCTTTTTCGGACAGTCACTTCTCGCCGTGACTCGCGATGGCAAAGGAAAAACGGCAAAAGTCGTCACCATGCTGACGGATGGCGGCTCCATTTCACGTGTTTCAAAATCCAGTGCCATCGAAATGCTCCCCGCCTGGGGACCGTCCGGCTCTGTCCTTCTGACCAGTTACGCCAAAGGAAATCCCGATCTTTACAAGGTTACAAATGGCGCCGGTAAACGCATTTCCTCACATCCCGGCATGAATTCCGGCGCCGCTTACTGCGCAGGAAACGGGCGTATTGCCCTCACACTTTCCAAAGACGGCGATGCCGAAATCTACACCATGGCCGCCGACGGTTCCGACCTCAGAAGACTCACAAACAACCGCGCTATCGACACATCTCCAACATGGTCTCCTGACTGCTCACGAATCGCTTTCGTCTCCGATCGCGCCGGAAATCCTCAGATTTACACCATGAACGCCGACGGTTCAAACGTCGTTAGACTCACCCATGTCGGCAACTACAATACCAATCCTGCATGGAGCAAACGCGGACAAATCGCTTTCTCCGCACGGGATGAACTCAAAGGCCTCGACATCTTCGTCATCAATGATGACGGTTCCGATCTCATGCGTATCACCCAGCAGCAGGGCAAAAATGACAAGCCCACATGGTCTCCTGACGGCCGTTATCTCGCGTTTTCATCGACAAGAGACGGCGCCAGCCGAATCTACATTTCTACTGCCGACGGCAAATCTCAGAATGCTGCTACAACTTCCGGATGGTACGAAAATCCGGTTTGGGGACATTAATTTTACCTCTTTTCTTTCGCTTCATACCAATTCCGGGATGGTGACATGAAAAAAATATTGCTCTCTTTTGGACTTATTTTCTGCCTCATGGGATGCGGAAGCCAGCAGCCTGCTTCCGATCTGCTCAAAGACGCAACCGATGCCATGAACAACGTCGGAAACGCCCAGGAATGCGCCGCAGAAACATACGCACTCGCACAGGCCGCTCTCAAGGAAGCTCTGGAAGCTCAGGAAAACGGCGACACGGATACCGCAAAAACAAAGGCCAGACTCGCCGCTTCTCTCGCAAAACAGGCTAAAGAAGAAGCCGAACTCAACGCCGAAGACTGCGAACGAAGACGAAATGCAAACGCCGCTATTGAACAAAAACTCAACGATGAAGACGAACTCTCCGCTTCATCCGATCTCTCGCTGAGCGATGATTTCAAAGTCATTTACTTCGATTTTGACGAATCATTTCTCTCTTCAGCCGCCGTTCAGGATCTCCAGGCTAATGTTGCCGTACTCAAAAGCAAACCTGAAATAAACGTCATTCTTGCGGCTCACACCGATGAACGCGGAACGACTGAATATAACCTCGCACTCTCACAAAAACGCGGTGATGCCGTCAAAGAACATGCCGTTAATCTCGGCATTGAGGCATCGAGAATGTCCGTCGTTCCTTACGGAAAGGAAAAACCCGCATCCAGCGGTTCGAGAGAGCAGGATTATGCCCTCAATCGACGCGTTGAATTCATTTCAAGATAAATCTTCATGAAAGCATTACGCCTCATCACAGCCCTTCTCGTTGCCAGTACAACCTGTGCGACAACAGCCCTGGCAGATCCGACGAATCAGGACAAAACCAGCGCAAAAGCAGCTTTGGCGGCACTTTCTGCCTCCGAAAAAGCCGCTCAATCCGCCGATTCTGTCGGCGCAAATGAAGGGCAAAATAACATCAATTCACAGGCCGTCACGCTCGGCGTCGATCCCTTGAGCCTCATCACGGTCACACCCGGAGGTCCCCCCGTCCGTATCCCCATTGCCATCCCCGATTCCCTCAAAATTGGCGACAATATCGATGAATTCGGGCTCGGGAAAACCCTCTCTGACGTCATCCGAAATGACCTCACAATGAGCGGACTATTCGAAGTCATGCCCGTCGAAACATACGGTCTCGTCAATCAGGCAAAAGAAGGTCTCGCCCCTTCAACCATTCAGTTCGACAGCTGGTACAGTGTCGGTGCCGCCGTCCTCGTCAAAACAAACTACGTCGTCACAAATGACAACGGAACATTCAATTTTGCCGTTTTCAACATCGAATCCGCCTCGGGTGTACCCCTTGAATTTGGCGAAAGACACGTCACGTCGGCAAATGTCCGCGCCGTGGCTCACGAATTTGTCAACAAACTCATCGGCTATTTTACAGGAACAGACGGCTGTTTCGGTTCACGCATTCTCTATGCAGCCCAGGGAAAAAACAACTTCAGAACCATCCGGGCTTTCGATACCGACGGCTTTGGCGTTTCGACTTATGATCTGCCGGAAGCCATCAATGTCATGCCAGAATGGGGGCCCGACGGCTCCGTTCTCTTCACCATGCTCACGCCTAAAGGTGACAATATCCACGCCTACAAAGACAAACAGCTCACTCAGCTGACCGAATTTGAAGGCTGGGCCTCCGGCGCCGACTACTGCACAAAAAACGGTAAAATTGCCTTCACCGGTGCACGGGAAGAAAACGGCAATATTTACATCATGAATGCCGACGGTTCTGACCTCGTTCAGCTTACAAATCTGCCCGATTCCATCCAGACTTCCCCCTCGTGGTCTCCCGACTGCAAACGCATTGCATTCGTCTCAAGCTACTCGGGAAAACCTCAAATCTACGTCATCAATGTCGATGGTTCAGGCATGCGGCGGCTCACATGGGTCGGAAATTACAACACGACCCCTGACTGGTCCCCGAAAGGCGATCTCATTGCCTTTACCGCTCGCGATGAACGAAACGTCTTTGACATCTTCACGATCAATGTCAATACCGGTGAAGTTGTTCGTTTAACCCAGGATCAGGGACACAACAGAGAGCCATCGTGGTCTCCTGACGGACGCTATCTCGTCTTTGAATCGACGCGGGACGGCAAACAACCGCGTCTCTATCTGATGAATGCCGACGGCCGATGGCAGACGCGCCTCTCGGCCCTCCCGGGCCTCAGAACGCCAACCTGGCATCGATAACCACAAACCTTGGCTGTCATGAGAAGCCCTTGGTTGCTACTTACCGGAGATCCGGCTCGGACCCTGCTTAAGGGCTGAGTCCTTAAAAATCCGCAATATTTTACCCACTATTCCTCGCCGGGGCCTTTCCTCAGCTCGCAATATGAAATGAACTTCGTTTCCCGAGCCTGTCGGCTCTCCTGCTCGTTCATTTTATTTGCTCACTGGGCTCTGTGCTTTTCACCATTCACAGGATGGCGCCCCCCCCCCCCGGCTCTCATCATTTTCGACCTTAAAAATGTGTAATTCCCCACTTTTCGCCAATGTCCACCTACATTTCAATATATTCATATATTATCCCCGACTGAGATGTAACGATTTGATAACAGGAAAGCACTAAACATTTGACATAATGTTAAACAAGTAACACCCAAGCGACCGTTTTGCGCCTTGAAAACACTGGTCCCAAAGAAATGACGCACACATATACCATTAGAGAGTAAAACATTGAAGTCACAATAGCCCGCCGCCAGCGAACCGTAGAACCGCAAATTTTTGCGGCTCAAGGCGAGCACGTCCCCCTCACTTATACATCGCCGCTCTAAACTCAGCCTCGCTCATGCCGGCCTTATGTGCAGCCGTCTCCAACGACAGTATTCCGTCTCGCACAAGGCCTATAAGCATCTGCAGCGCCCCCAGCTCCTTGCCTTCGGCAAGCCCGAGTTCCTTGCCTTCAGCAAGCCCGAGTTCCTTGCCTTCCGCAAGCCCCAGCTTCCTGCCCTTTTCTAAACCCTCGTTGTAATGCGTCTGCTCGACGGCGAAAATATCCCAATAATTCATCAAACTGCGGTCATAGATGCGTTGTTCGTCCTCATCCAGACAGGCATATCGCGCCTGCTCAAAAAACTGGTCAAATGCATCGCCAGTGAGCAGTTCAGGGCGCTCGCATTCAGTCTCGGCCATGGTTTTTATCGCATACAGCCACTTATCGAGAAGCGTTTTCAAATCGGCCTCGGCTTTTGAAAATTTCGGCATTTCTACATATATAAATGTCAATGTCTTACTAAATATAACTTTCGTGTCGATATCCATGAGCTGAATCACATGGCGATACGCCAGCGACGGGTCTTTGTCGTCCGATTTGCCTTCCTGCACGACAGCCCTGGTTCCCGCCGGCACAGTCATATCCGCCTTGTCGAGCGTA
>JAZRVP010000173.1:0-8168 GCA_045599245.1 Myxococcota bacterium | reverse complement strand
TTCGCCAGAGAACCAACCTTTGCCGTGAAAGAACTCGCCATCGCAGAATATTGCAATCTTGTGCTTCGTGATGGCGATATCCGGTTTGCCAGGCAATACATCGTAATTCTTGCGATACCTGTATCCTGCATGCCACAACGCCCTGCGAAGAACAACCTCAATCTTCGTGTTCTTCGAGCGAATGTGGCTCATGCATTTGGAGCGTTGAGAGGGGGTTAGCGAATCAGACATATATACTCATGGGTTGATAAATCGAATTTGTAAGTTCAAATCCATATAAAATCTGTTTCCTTCTTTATAAACACACATGAACTGATGTCGCGTAGTCGAAGGAGTTTCAAAGCGAGTATTATCCAATAAATAGTTTTCAAAACAATTTCTATTATAAATATGATACGCTAAAACGTCACCATTTTTCTTAACGACAATATAGCCACCGTTAGCATCATCTCGACCATCCCAATCCCTGTTAGGAACCATTCCAAGTGCTACTGAGCACAATAACTTTTTAAATTTGTATGAGTAAAATATTGATCGAGGAAAATCTAATGGATTATCTAGTTCTATCTGTGTTAAAATATCTTTACACTTATTGGTTTGAGATTTGATCTGGTAATATTTAAGTAATATTTCTCCGACAATTTTCTCCATAAGACTGTCAACAAGCATTAAATTCGATGAAAAGCATTCGCTTTCCGCATTCAAAAATTTCAACCAAGCCCCAGAATCATAAATTGCATTCATTCGATCGGTTATTTTTTCCCGAGTGTCTATTCGATTAATTTTGTCAGCCAAAGCCTCATTCATACCACATACTTCATATTTGAAATTAGTAGCTTTGGAGGCATTCAGCAATGTCGACGGGTTACCGAACTGATTCTTTAAACAAACCCCTTCTGGCTCTCTAATTGTGATGAGCGCCATATTATCGATTTCTATATTTTTGAGATAGTCATCAATTGCAGTCATCTTCATCTCCGGTCTATGCTCCAACAAAACACCAATCAGAGTGCTTCACCCACTCATTTGACCTTGCTACCGGAATAATTCACGATATGCAATTATAAACTCAAGAATGAACCAGAGTCGCTCCCTTCCTCACTTTTTTGGATTTTCCATCATATCATGAACTCATAAAAAGCCTGGTGTATAGACGCAAATTATTGCGTCTATACAACGGACATAGCCACCGCTCATTACAACTCAACGATACCGAGGCTTTTCAAATATTCATAAGTACCATCATAAAATGCCGGAAGACGCGATGGATCTTCGTCGAAACCTTCAGCATTTTTGCGAGGATTGCCTTCGGGGACGCAAATCACGAAGCCTTGGCGTGCACGCGTTAAGAGAACACGATAGGCATTTTTCTGATAAAGCTTACGATCTGGCTTGTTAATTTTTCGCCAACCAGAGCTTGAAAATTCGTGATGTTCCCATCCATTCTTGGTATATCGAAAATCACCATCCCATACCAGGCACGTCCAATCCAATTCCAAACCTTGAACTTGAAATTCAGTACAAACATCTTCCATAAAAAGAGATGAGCGAATATCTGTTTCATCATCCAAAAACCAATGCACAGTATCGGGATTCACTCGCACATCGATAGCAAGCGGTTTTAGGCGGTAAGCCTGTGAAGAGCATAAAATGCCATAACGTTCTGAACCTCTCGCATGTTCTTTAAGCCATGCTTTAGCCCTATCCAAACTTCTCGTGATCACGATGGGATAATTTTCCTTGATTGTCTGATATTCATATTTTGCCAAAGTAACATTAATGTCCAATATAGCATGCACAAAGCGAGACAAACTTTCAGCTCTGAAAGACCTCATGGAAACGCCTAAATGCAGCTTCTCGTCAACCATTACATTGTGATTCTCTTTTAGCCTTTCGGAAACCATACCTTCGTCATACTCTTCGGACGTTAAATTCGGTGAAATATAAACTTTCCAGTCGTTGAATACACCGTTCACAGCCTTTAACCATTCACTTATTCCCGCTTCACCAGTATTAATCTCCTGTCCCCCACCAACCAAGCACACGATCACAGACCAATCGTGACGTAAATCTAAAGACCAAATTAAAAATTCTGGTTCTGAATAAGGAAAGTTCGAAATGCCTCTTTTCTTTTTCAACCAGCTCGCTAATTTCTCCTTTGTCCAAGCTCGTTGAGCTTCATCGAAAATGGCAACATTCTCAACGCCTTCAAATTTACTGGAATCGAGCTTATTATATTTTGCTTCATCTACTTGAAGTTTGCCATTTTCGATGATTAACCCTTGTTCATTCTTTTTTAAAACAGCCAAATAGTCGTTTCGATAATGATGAATAATCTGAATAAATGATTTAACCTCTCGACGAGCCTCTGTAATCAAACATTTTTCACCTTTTTCTTTTGCTTTTTTCTTTTTATCGCGCGCCAAAGCTTCTGTTAACACATCAATCAATGGGCCATTTCCCGAAAGATACACCGCCAATTCATGGTCATCTTCTGTAGATTGTCCAAACTGTTGAATAGCCACATTCAACCCTACCAACGTTTTCCCAGCACCGGGGACACCTGTTACAAAACAAATAGCCTTTTCACCATTGTCACGCGTACGTTGTATTATTTTAAGAATACTATTTGTCGTATTTGTTAAGCATTCACCAGATGCTTCAGTTTTAGTGATATTTTCAACGTTATGATTTGCATACATATAGCTAGCAGCTTGAATGATCGTCGGTGTCGGCGAATAACGAGAGAACTTCCACATCTCATCATTTGGATCGTTTGAATCTTCATAAGAATAAACTGCAATTAATTTTTTAATGAGGTCTGGTAACAACTCAGCATTGGTACAAAGAGGTTCATAGACATCATCGTGATATTTGCTTACTCGCCAATGGATATTCGAAGATTTTGCTCTAGTTGATATCAATATTGGAACGATAACGCGATTGTGACTCTCTTCCTGAAAGTTTTTGAGATCAAGTGCATAATCCCAGACTTGTTCAATGTCTTGCCTATTAAATTCAGCAGCATTAACCTTAAATTCTAGTACAAATACAATCTTATTCAGCAGCAAAACGGTATCAATACGTCTGCCTAAACGAGGAATATCATATTCAAAAATAATCTGCCCATATTGATAATCACCAAGCATTTTTTTTAATATATTGATTTGTTCTTGCCATGCATTGCGTTGTGATACATTAATATCAAATTCACTATGCTTTATCAGCTCCTGCAGTATCTTGTCTGACGATAGAAAAATTTCAATGGAAGATGCATAATAATATCTAGACATGAAACCTCTTGGGATAACGAATGGATCCGTAACAAAATCACCGCCCGCGTATGCTCGCAGGCACCTGGCACGGTGCCGAGAACATAGCGGGCGGCAAAGGGCCGTATCGGCGAACGCCGATAGGCCCGACGCGTGTGGCGTATCGCGAAGCGATAGCCACCGCAACTCACTTTTTCCCTTTGAAATAATCCTTCCCTTTTCTAACATTATCCATCAATTTGTCGGATCTTGTGTCTCGACCAGAGGGATTACGAAAAGCTCCAGGAGGCAAATTATTTTTCTTTTCAAATTCACCGAGTGTTTCTCTACGAGAAGCATTCGAATCATTGAACAAAGATGATAAAATATCGAAAAATCCCATGGGTGCTCCTTTAATTACGCCTTCTTGATTTCGAACGTCATGGCTTCGCCTTCGAACGAGGCTTCCATGGCTTGTTTGTCGGTGACGCGTTCCATCTTGATGCAGAGGAGGCCTTCGGCCATTTTGTCGCCCCAGGCGTCGAACATGGCGATGATGGTCTGGGAGTCGGACTGCCAGGTCATCGTGACGCGGTCTTCGATTTCGAGGCCGATTTCCTTGCGGGTGAGCTGGAATTTGCGCATGGCGTCGCGCATGAACGCTTCGATGCGGAGATCTTCGGTGATTTCCGTGTCGAACGCTGTCCAGTAGCCGCATTCTTCGGCGATCGCGAGTTTCTCGTTGGGGAGGGCCTGCATGATGATGAGGTCGGGCGTGACTTCGACAGGGCCGGCACTGATGGTGAGCGTGACGGATTCACCGGCGCGGGCTTTGGCGATGACGAGGTCTTTGTTGGCCGTGAGGGCGGCACCGACTTCCTTGATGGATTTGCCGAATTTGGGGCCTGCGGCGCGGAAGTTGAGCTTGATTTCGTAATCGAGCGGGCTGGGCGTGCCAGGGGCGAGGATTTCGACGATTTTGACGTTGAGGTCGTATTTGAGGATGTCCTGGAAGCGCTGCGCGGCTTTGAGGCCGATTTCGTCGGCGGGGCCGAGGATCATTTTGCTCAGAGGCTGACGGATCTTGAGTTTCTGGGCTTCGCGGGCGCTGAGGGTCGACGTCTTCGACGCGGTGCATTTTGCCGCCGCAGTGTTTTTTGGTTTTATTTTGTTGCGCGGGCTATGGCTGCGCCATACGCCCACGCGCTCCGCCTATGCCTGCGGCATACGGCTCCGCTCGGCGGCTATTTAATACGCCGCCGATGCCATTACCAGGTCATATCCAATAAAAAGTCGCGGATATTACGATGTCGAATGCCGTTTCGACTCATATCCAATTCATCCATGGAAATCACATATTTGGGATAATGATCACTAATGGCGTTGTAAACGCCAAATTCTCGCTGTATTGTTTGTTCAGAGGCGAGTAAATATGCAACTTGAATATATAATTTATCGTTATTTTTCTTTGCAATAAAATCGATTTCCAGATCACCGACTTTGCCAATTGTGACAGCGTAACCACGGCGTTTCAATTCGATATAGACGATATTTTCCAGGATTTGATCGATATCTTCAGTATTTCTGCCATATATGGCTTCGCGCATGCCGTGATCGGCGATATAATACTTTTCATTGACCGTTAATACTTTTTTGCCTGCCATATCTTCGCGGCTGACTTTATAAAATAGAAAAGCTTCCTGACATGCCGACAAATAGTTGAGAATCGTTTCGGTGCTGACGGTTCTTTTTTCGCTTTTGAAAAAAGCTGAGATGCTTCGTGCACTAAAGACATGCCCATTATTCGCCATAATATAAGTGACGAGTTTCTCAAGCAGGTCGATATCGCGGATATTGTTGCGTTTGACGATATCCTTGAGCACGATGGAGTGATAAATATCATTGAGATATTGTGTCATTGCCTCCATGTCCTGCGCAAAGGTGCTCAAAAAGGGCATACCGCCTATTTTTATATAATTCTTAAAGCAATCGGCACTCGTGATTTGTGGTGTCATTTGTTGACGAGCCATAAAGAATTCTTCGAATGAAAAAGGATAGATGACAAACTCAACGTATCGCCCGCCGAGGTAGGTTGCGAGTTCACCGGACAAAAGGTGGGCATTGGAACCTGTGATATAAATATCACAGTCAAAATCACAGCGAATTGAATTTATACACTTTTCCCAATCCTGAACCTCCTGAATTTCGTCAAGGAAAAGATAGGTTTTGCCTTCAATGCCCTGAATTCGCCTGGATATTTCCTGATATAACGCCATCGCCGTACAGAATGGCGCATTGATGAACGACTCAAAATTGAACTTGATGATTTGCGAAGCATGCACACCGCGAAACAATAACTCGTCCTGAATCAGCGTCAGCATGACCGATTTACCAGAACGACGAATCCCCGTCAGCACTTTGATCACATCCTTTTCCACAAAAGGCAGAATTCTTTTTAAGTAGACATCTCTCTTGATCATATCACCTCTCCATCAACCTGTGCTGGATCTCGCCAGCGCGTTCATTATAACTGACAAAACACACAAAATCTCGATTTTTGTCCAGCATATCGAACGGAAAAGTAAAAAGTCAAATTTTTGTCCAGTATATCGAACGGTTTGGAGTATGCCACCGTATGCCGTCAGGAAGCAGGCGGCAACGATGCCCGCAATGATTCGGCAACAGAAAAGAGGATAGTCGCCAAACTTCGATAATCTGTCGTCATACTTCGATAATCTGTCGTCATACTTCGTGAATCTGTCTTCACTCCGTCACCCCGTTTTTCGTCCAGACATTACCGTCTTTCGTCCAAAATTAGTCACTTTTGGACGAAAATGAGGGAATACGAATTTTTCGTTGGGGAGGAACTGCATGATGATGAGGTCGGTGCTGATGGTGAGCGTGACGGCAAAGGGCCGTATCGGCGTACGCCTATAGGCCGCATTCTTCGGCGATCGCGATTTTTTCGTTGGGGATAGCCTGCATGATGATGAGGTCAGGCGTGACTTCGACGTCGCCGGTGCCGATGGTGAGCGTGACAGCTTCACCGGCGCAGGCCTTGGCGATGACGAGAGCATCCGTTCTTTCCAGTAGTCGCGGTCGGAGTTGTACTTGACCGTGTTGTTGGGAACGATACCGGCGTCGAGCCAGGGGTTGCCGACGTCTTCGACGCGGTGCATTTTGCCGCCGCAGTGGGTTTGGGTTTTATTTGGTTGCGCGGGCTATGGCTACCGCCATACGCCCACGCGCTCCGCCTATGCCGCCGGTATACGGCTACGCAATAACATCGTAAAAATCATGTTCACACACAAAAATCGCTTTTTGTTTTTCAAACATTTTCAACCATACGGTTGACAAAGCTTACCTTGTGATTAACATAGAGAGAATAACGCCATCCTGTCAGTAGGCAGCATGGCATGCTCAAAGATAATGGAGGAGAAAAACGATGCTTACAGACTTAGGAAAATTCTTGAGAAAACTCAGAATAGATCGCAATGAAGTCATGAAAGACATGGCTGATCAGTTAGGTGTGACTGTATCGTTTTTATCTGCCGTCGAAAATGGCAAAAAGCGAATGCCGGCAACCTGGAATCGTCAAATTTGTGAACTCTATGAGGTTGGCGCTTCCAGCCAGGATGGTTTTGCAAAAGCCATCGCGTTAACCGAATCGAGTATTGAACTGTCGTTCGAAAATACAAATTCAGAGGCTAATTCATTGGCTGTTGCCTTTGCACGTAAATTTTCTGATTTCGATGAACGACAGCTCGAAAAGCTACGTTCCCTTCTTAAAGGAGATGCTTAATGATTGAATCATTAGAATTCAATACAAATCGCCCTCTGTATAAAGCAAGACCGTTAGCTCGCAAGTCCATCAGTGAACTCGCCAAAGAGATTCGTTATTCATTAAATTATGAGGGAACACGGTATTTTCCGATAATTGAATTCATTGAACTCATTCTTCCACAAATTGATTCTCTATTTGAATTAGAGATAAAACCAAATTGTGAGATGCCAGACAAATGTGGCGAAACATTTCCGAATGACCACAGAATCGTTCTTAATGAAGACATTTATGAGAAAGCGCTCAAAGGTGATGGATTTGCAAGACTCTCATGCGCGCATGAGGTTGGACACTTATTAACGCATACGGGAACTAACGTGTCGCTGTGTTGCCTAAAGCCTGGTGAACGATTAAAACCATACGAAGATCCAGAATGGCAGGCGGATGTGTTTGCCGGCGAACTTTTAGCACCAAGCTACCTCATTAGTGGTCTATCGGCTGAAGAAGTAGCAAAAAACTTTGGCGTCACAGTGCGTGCTGCCGAAGTCCAGCTTAAAAAGCTAAAAGAATATGGTTTATAGTTCAACTTTACTTAGTAGATGGAGATATTGTATGCATCATGACTCATCATAATGTCGATTTTTCCACCAAAGACACAAACTCAGTTGGAGGACTATGTTGACAACACAAAAAGTTAATAGCCCAAACGAATGCGGGAACATCGGTTTGGGCTGTAAATCTGGATGTGCTGTGTGCATCAACCAGTGGCATGGTTGCGTATGGCACATCCTGTTAAAAAGTCAAAATTTTAACCATTCCATGGCTCTGAAGCTGTTTTCAGTGTCAAGGAACCACTCTATCTCAAAAATGGAGGAAATTATGGGTGGAAGAGGAACCTATGCAGCTGGAAAAGATGCCGCATATCAATATGAAACCGTTGGCTATGTTGAAGGCGTAAAGATTCTTGAACCTATCGATAAAAAAGCCAGCCGAAGGCTTCCTGAAGAAGCACATTCAAGCCAATCTTATATTCGGTTGGACAATGATGGCCATTTCTACCAATATCGTGAATATAACGAAAAACACGAATTGGTGTTAGAAATAGGCTATCATCCTGAAAACAATCTATCCAAAGA
>JAZRVP010000172.1:0-12612 GCA_045599245.1 Myxococcota bacterium | reverse complement strand
CATCCGTTGTCCGTGTCGCAGATGCACAGGTTAGTGTCTTCCTGCCAGACGTTTCCTTTTTCGGAACATGTCTTTTTGAGCTCACACGAGTCTCCGACGGGGACGTAGTTTCTGGCCGTATCGCATGAGCAGATGCCGCCAGAGCCGGTCCATCCGTTGTCCGTGTCGCAGATGCACAGGTTAGTGGTTTTATCGAGAACCTGGTCGTGATTGCAGATGAGTTTATCGACACAAGTGGATTGTCCATCAAGACAAAGCTGATTCGATGTGCAGCCTGGATCGGCCTCATTGAGACTTCCGTCATGACAGACGAATAGTATTCCGCTTTCGCATCTGAATTCATCGTTTGCAAGAATGCCGCAGCTGCGTTCAACGCATTGGCCGTTCGTACAAATACCGACAGAACATTGGGATAGTTTCATGTGACCGTCAGGTTGACAAGTCAGAAGTTCTGTTTCGGATTGGCAGATGGAATCGCCGTAATGATATTCTGTTTCGGAAAAAGTGCATCCTTCAAGACAAGTGTTGTCTTTTTCGTAGAAGCCTGGGGCACAGACGCATTGTTCATTGTTATTAATCCAATGATTTTCGCTTTTGCATGCACAGGTATTGGTTGCTGGGTCATAAATTTCACGGGTTTCATCACATGATTTTATGGGGGTGCAGATTTGTTCTATTTCGACATAAAGACTGTCACAGGTGTCGGAACACAGGGCGACGTTGTCTTCATTCAGAGTGCAAACTGGATGGGCATTTTCTCTGGCCGTGCATGCGTCTTCACCGGTGAGATCAAGGAGTGTTCCGTCGATGCATTTTGCTTTGTTTGAGCCGGTTTCATTGCAGACGATGGCACCTGCGTCGATATCGTTATCCGGTCCGCAAGGTTTTTCTTCGCGGCAGCTTCCTGCGTCACAAATCGGTTTATTTTCGTCGAGATCACTGCATCGAGAACCTTCGTTGAATTGACCGGCTTCATCGCTGGAACATGTTCGAAGCAAATCGCCGTCGCAAACGGAAGTTCCTTTTGTGACGACTCCGCCCATCCATGCGCAGTCCGTTGTTTCGGGGGATTTGCATGAGAATCTGATGTCATTGTTGTCGTCGGTCACACAAACCTGCCCCTTTTCAACGCAGTTCGTGTGAATAGACAGGGTTCCGGCCATGCATGAAACGATGTTGTTTTCAAAGCAGCCATTTTCGCCATGATGAATATTGTTTTCGCAATTCAAATAGGCCCGGCACTGAGATTCGCCCTCTGGACAAACGGGTTTATCGGCGGGACAGCCGGGATTGGCCTCAATAAGAGTGCCGTGGTTGCAAACCATGAGTACATTATTTTGACAAATTAGTTCATTGTTCTCGATGTCACCGCATTTGTTGGAAACACATTCGCCATTTTGGCAAGTTGCATCAATGCATTGGGTCGTTTCAAGGGTTCCGTCTTCTTTGCAAAGAATGGCGTTGCTGTTATCACAAGTTTTTTCGCCGGGATGCATCAAGTTTTCGCCAAAAGTGCAGGTGACGGGAGGAATGTCGTCGACGCAGGCAGGATTTCCGTCTTTTAATGTGCCGCATACTTGGTTTGTATCTTTGCAATTGGTTGTTTTGGATGAACCGTCATTGAGGCATTCGGTGAGGATGTTGTCGATACAGGATGGGGAACATTGGGGGAGTGGGGTATGGGTACAACTGGGAGGCTGGTCTTCAGTCTGGGCGCAAATCATTCCATTCTCTGTGCAATTATCAATGATCTGCCATTCGCCGTTAATACATTGAGCGAGTTTGTTGTTTTGACATGAAAGTTCATTTTCGCTGCAGCTTAAATCGGGGTACCAGACAATGGTTTCATTGCAGGATGAGAATGGAAGTATTGTGAACATTATTGCGAGTGGCAGGTATTTTTTCATGATAAAATCCGTATTAAGATGAAAAGACGCAATCCCCAAAGGGATGGGAATGTAATAATATCACAAAAAAAGTGTGGATGAAATTAAAGTGCAACGTATTCGGCGTAAGCCGAATAGTGCGCACAAAAATTAAAGGCCGTATGCTGTAAGCATAGGCCTTTAGGCGCGGCGTATTCGGCGCACGCCGGATAGCGCGCCCACACCCCAAATTATTTAATGAAAAATGATTTTAGCTACGTTTTGTGAGGATAGAAGATTACCGTTGACTGGCTGAAATATACAATCTCAATGTGCTGTTTGCGTCATAACCTTTGATATTATCGCGATCGCAATACATCCAATTTTCACCGTCAAGAGAAAAACGATATGCGATATTATATTCACCGGCATCAATTGATTGGAGTGTAGATTGGAATTCTTCATTATCGCTGATATTAACCGGATCTGGATTGTGAACGGCTTCAACATAAGTAAATTTTGATGGGTCGGTTTCATCGATTGGGCCATATCCCAGATAGCCCGTGAGGTATATGCAGCCCTCTTTTTTATTCGTGCATCCTTCGACATATACACGCCCAAAGATATCCACGGAATCGGTATCAAACATTTCGATATCGTTTCGCGGCCAATATATCTGGCACCATGATATTTTGAGATCTTCAAGTCCAAGTTCTTTGGTTACATTAAATGTTCCGGCTTTTGATATATCGAAATTCTGAAAAATTGTCGTATCACAATATACTTTTGTCGTTCCATCATCGAGACTGAAGGCTGAAACAAGTTTATATTCACCGGGTTCATTCGGCGCGGTGATTGTTCCAACAAACTGTTTCACAGAGTTGTCTTCTCCGGAAAAGTCTGTATCGGGCTGAATTTCGACAAAATGATAATTTTCAATCGAATCGTCTCTTTTTCCGTAGCCAATATATCCTTTAAGATTTGCACATTGTTCAATATTTTGAGTGCATCCCTCAAGGCTAACTTGGGAAATTATAGGTTCAGTTTTGTCATTTGTCAGTACATTCACAGTGTGGTTAAGTATCATTTGACATGAAGTGATTGAAAGAGGTTTATCCTTTGTTTTGTTGTTGTTATTATCCTTATCACTGTCAGAATTATCATCCTTATCACTCATGTTATTGTCATCATCAGGACTGTTTATGTTTTGGTTATCATCGTTATTATTTTCAGACGGTATTTCTCGACCTGAGCTTTTGTCATCATCATTGTTACAGCATGATAATAAAAGACACGATAGAAATATTGTGATTAAAAAATATATCATATTAAATTTCATCAACATCCTCCGAATACCCACAAGCAACAAACCAATATGATAGTTAATTTTGAATGCAGATGCTAATTTTTGCAAGATATTTTAACATGGCCCCACCCCCGGCTCTCATCATTTTCTGCCTAAAAATATCGTTGTTGATCTGTAGCCATGAATAATAAGTGGAGACATGACAAAAAAAGACGTCCCGAAGGACGTCTTATGCAGATGTGTTGAATATTATTCGATATATCGTTGAATTATTTAACCTGGGCACCTGGCGCGCGAAGATTTACTGAAGGAAGTTCAAGACCGGCGTCATCGCTTGCCGCGAGTATCATGCCTTGTGACATGATGCCAAACATTTCGCGAGGCTTGAGGTTTGTAACGACAAGCACGCTGCGGCCGACCATTTCTTCGGGGGTATAGAATTTGGAGATACCGGAAACAATTTCAACCGGTCCTTCCGGAAGGCCGATTTCCACGGTGCTGTGAAGCAGTTTGTTTGATTTTTTCACTTTTTCACAAGCGAGTACTTTTCCGACGCGAATGTCGAGCTTTTCAAAGTCATCGAATTCGATCAAATCTTTGAGCGGGCGACGGCTGATTTCAGCGATTTTCTTTTCATCGGCAATTTCGGCTGTGGAAGCGGCTTCGGCCGGGGCTTCGACGACGAGTTTATCGAAGGTTTCGCGTTCCGGACGCAGGTAGGTTTTATCGACGTTTGCAATGACGTTCCCGTCGCCGAGCTGTTTGTCGATGTCGCACAGATTCTGGTCTTTAAGGCCGAGCTGAGCAAAGATTTTGGCAGAGAAATCGGGAACAACAGGCTTGATGGCAATCGCGATGAGGCGCACAACTTCGGCACATGCGGTCACTATGGCGCGAGCTTTCTCTGGATCGGCATTTTCGCCTTTGAGATATACCCAAGGGGCCTTTTCCTGGTAGAAAAGGTTTGCGGCGTCGCCGACTTCACAGATGGCTTTGACTGCGCCGGCCGTGTTCAGATTTGCGTACATATCGGCGATTTCAATAATTTTTGCCTTCGCATCGGCGATGAGTTTGCGGCAGTCGTCGTCGAATTTGGCCGTCGAAAGTTTGCCGCCGAGCTTGCCTTCGGCAAACGTGAACGAACGATTGTGAAGATTTGCGAGATTGTTGATAAGACCCGAACAGACGCGGAAATAGAAATCTTCAATATTGAGGTCGATATCTTCGACGCCGGTCGAGAGTTTTGCGGCAAAATAAAAGCGAAGGAATGCGGCAGGGAGCACTTCGAGATATTTCGAGGCAAGAATAAATGTGCCGCGGGATTTGCTCATTTTGGTGCCGTTGACGGTCAGAAAGCCGTGGGCATGGACGTGGCTGGGAAGTGAAAATCCGGCGACTTTGAGCATGGCAGGCCAGAAAAGAGTATGGAAATAAATGATATCTTTTCCGATGAAATGCCAGACCTCTGTATCCTTGTCTTTCCAGTATTTGTCGAGGGATTCGCCGTTGGCTTTGCACCACGATTCGGTCGTAGAAATATAGCCCATGGGGGCATCCATCCAGACATAGAAATATTTGTCGGGATGTCCGGGAATTTCGAAGCCGAAATAGGGTTTGTCGCGGGAAATATTCCAGTCCTGAAGGCCTTCATCAAGCCAGGTTTTGACGAAATTGCGGACTTCGGGATCGAGGGCGTCGGAGTCGGCAAATGCGCGCAGTTCATCGGTCATTGAGCTCAGGGAGATGAACAGATGATGTGATTCCCGAACGACGGGGACGGAACCGTCCAGAACGCAGTGAGGATCGACGAGATCAAGTGCATCGTAATGGGCTTTGCAGACTTCGCAGCAGTCGCCATACTGGTCGGCGGCACCGCATTTCGGGCATGTTCCCTTCACGTATCTGTCCGGCAAAAATCGCTGCATAGACTCGCTGTAAAGCTGTTTGACAACTTGTTCGCGAATTAGACCGGCTTTGCTCAGCTTGTCGTAAATATCATACGCAAGAGCCTTATTTTCCGGGCTGTTTGTTGTGTAATAATGTGTAAATTCGATATCAAAGCCCTTGAAATCCTTTGTATGCGATTCCCATGCTTCGGCTATGAGCTGTTCCGGGGTAATTCCGCGTTTAGTCGCGCTGATTTCAATCGGCGTGCCGTGCGTGTCATCGGCACACATATAAAGGGCTTCGTGACCCATCATGCGCATGGCCCGGGCGAAAATATCGGTCTGAATAACTTCGACCATGTGTCCGAGATGAATGGCTCCGTTGGCATAAGGAAGGCCGCTCGTGATGAGAAGACGCCTTTTGTTCATGAAAAAAACTCCAAAATCTGTGACGTTCGGTCCAGCAGCACGATGCTGCGTATCCGATTCGTTTCCAAAAAACGGCAAATAGCCGCAAAATGCGGCTGTATATCACACATCATCACATTGATGACGCCTATTTTTAAGGATTTTTGTTACAGTTCAATCGGAGACTTCGCCCCAGGCCACACATGCCTCTTTTCAATTTCTGTCTTATATTTGCAAAATACTCTGCTCATATATCAGAAGATTTATGAATTAACCCTGGATGAAATGTTACGGATTTTTTTGTGATTTGGGGCATGGCTATTGGCCGAAACGGCCAATACGCCACGCAATGGGCGCGAGCTATGTGCTCACAACTGCCGGGTTGCGTAAACGGCAACTCGGCACTTGCTGTGCGCATACACTCGCGCAATTTTTTTTCGTCCGGGGGGGCTCACCAATTATCAGTCAAAAATGCATCTTCCATTTTCACAGATTTGACCTGTCGGGCAAAGGATGCCGCAGCCTCCGCAGTTGTCTTCATCCGTTGATGGATTGACGATTTCGCCAAAGCAGATCGTTTCAACGTTATACGTGATGTCTGTGCAGTATCCTTCAAGGCAGTATTCACCGATGTCACACAGGATGTCGCAGCCTCCGCAGTTGTCCGAATCATAATAAGGATAGACGAGAAAACCATTGCAGTTCAGTTCGTCGTCCGCTGAAATGGGGGCTTTATAGCAGTAACCGTCGTAACAGTATTCACTCCAGTCGCAGTATTGACCGCATGCTCCACAGTTTGCAGAGTCAGTAAGAATAGCGATTTCGTTGCCGTCACAGAATGTGTTCACGTCATAGAGGGCATTCGTGCATCTGCTCTGATAGCAGTATTGGTTGGAAGAGCACTGATAGCCACATGCGCCGCAGTTATCGGTGTCGCGATCGGTGTAAACCGTCAGGCCGCTGCATGTTCTGGCATAGGACGTCGAGGTTGAATCATATTTGCAGACGCCTTTGGTGCATGTCTGATAAGGCGGGCAGACGTGATCGCATCGTCCGCAGTTATCGTCGTCGCTGTACGGATAGACGGTTTCACCAAAGCAGGTGATAGACGTTGAACTCGAAATCGATTTGGACTGGCATTTTCCGGATGAACAGACATATCCCTGGGAACAGACGTTTCCACAGGCACCGCAGTTTGCCGAATCTTTGTAAGGATAAACCTGTACTCCGTCACAGATGGTTTTGGTGGATGATGAAAGTGTGGATGTACATTTTCCCTGGGAACAGAACTGTCCGCTTGAACAGACAATGCCGCAGCCTCCGCAATTTTCTGAATCCATATACGGATAAACCGTCAGACCATTGCATGTGAATTTGGAGGATTCTGAGATATAGGTGGAATAGCAGCTTCCGGATGAGCAGTGTTTTCCGGAACCACAGACGTTTCCACATCCACTGCAATTGGCTGAATCACTGTATGGTTTAACACCTATGCCGTTGCAATAGGTTTCGGCACTGCTGTATGCCGAGTTTGTGCATGAACCATGATAGCAGTATTTGCCGGGGCCGCAGTCAATTCCGCAACCGCCGCAGTTCTGGGAATCGTAATACGGATAGACGTCATTGAGGCCGCAGGTCAGAACCGTCGAGCTGCTTACAGTTAAAGTGGAGCAGTAGCCATTACGGCAATATTGCGTGGCACTGCACTTATTGCCGCATCCGCCGCAGTTTTCTGTATCATAATAGGGGTTGGTGAGAAAATCGCCGCAGTATGTTTCAACATCATGGGCTGAACTTGTGCAGTATCCCTGGTAGCAATACTGGCCTTTGCTGCACTTTTTACCGCAACCGCCGCAGTTCTCTGAATCATAGTAGGGGTTGGTGATTAGGTTGCCGCAGTAGGTTTCAGTATCATGGGCTGAACTTGTGCAGTATCCCTGGTAGCAATACTGGCCATTGCTGCACTTTTTACCGCATCCGCCGCAGTTTTCTGAATCATAATAGGGATTGGTGCTGACATCGCCGCAGATTGTCGGTGTGTCATGGGCGATGCTCGTGCATGACGCCTCATAACAATATCGTCCTGTACTGCATGTATTGCCGCAGTATTTGCAGTTTGACGAGTCAAAATACAGCTTGGTCGATACGCCGTTGCAGAATGTTGTTGATGTTTCTGTAATCGTCGTGGATTTGCACTGGCCTTCTTCACAAATTCGGCCAGAAGAACAGACGTTTCCGCATCCGCCGCAGTTTGCCGAGTCGGAATATGGATTGACTTCCTTGCCATTGCAAAGTGTCATCGTGTTGTTTCTTGAGCTTGTACAGCTGCCTTGGTAACAGTAGGTCCCTGTTGAGCAGGCATACTGACATTTCCCGCAGTTGGATGAATCGATATAGGGGTGGACATTTTCTCCATTGCAGATCAATTTCGTGTTGTAATTTAAGGACGTATTCTGACAGACGCCGGCTTCACAGATTTGTCCTCGGCCGCAGACTTTGCCGCAGCTTCCGCAGTTTGCAGAGTCTGAATAGGGATAAACGCTCTTGCCGCTGCATGTGACAACCGTATCCTGGTACAAACCGCATTTCCCCTGTCTGCAAACCTGACCGCTCGGGCAGTGATTGCCGCAGTAGCCGCAGTTGTTCGCATCGGTATAGGGGTTGACTTCTTTGCCGTCGCAAATTGTCACCGTATCATGCGGCGTACTCGTGCATGTTCCCTGATAGCAGTATTGGCCGGAACTGCATTGATTTGCACACGAACCGCAGTTGTTTGAGTCCTTGTAGGGGTGAACCGAAACATTATTGCAGGTGATTGTCGTGGTTTCTTTTAGTGGGATGGTTTTACATGACGCAGCTGTACAGTCCTTGGATGAGGAACAGACGTTTCCGCATCCGCCGCAGTTCGCTGCATCCGAGTAGGGATAGACTGTTTTCCCATTGCAGTTCAATGTCGTCGTCGACGTAAATCCGCATAATCCTTCAACACACGGCTTGTTGTCGGAACAGACGTTTCCGCATCCGCCGCAGTTGTTGGCATCTGATGACGGATTGGTCGTTTTCCCGTCACAATATGTCGTTACGTCGTGAACTGTTGTCGTGCAGCTGCCTTTATAGCAATAGCTTCCTTTGCCGCATGAATGGCCGCATTCGCCGCAGTTGTCGGAGTCGGAATAGGGGCGGGCACTTTTACCGCTGCACGTGATGACGGATGACTCATTATAGGAACAGACTCCGGAATTGCACGATTTTCCATCTGTACAGACGTTGCCGCACCCGCCGCAGTTCGATGCGTCGCTGTAAACATTGACTTTTTTGCCGTCACAGAAAGTTTGGGCATCGTGAATTTCCGATGTGCATGCACCGTGATAGCAGTATTGGCCATTTGCGCAGGTATTGCCGCATTTTCCGCAATTATCGGAGTCCATATTGGGATAATAGGTTTTGGCACTGCATGTAATCGTGGTCGAATCTGTCAGTGTGACCGTCTTGCAGACATTGGCGGTACAAAGCTGTCCCTGTGCGCATACCTTTGCGCATTCACCGCAGTGTTCGGAATCGGAATAGGGATGAACACTGACGCCGCTGCACGTAATAACGGATGACTCATTATAGGAACAGACCCCGGAGTTGCACGACTTTCCGTCCGTACAGACGTTTCCGCACCCGCTGCAGTTTGTGTCGGATGTGTATGGATTCACCTTAACGCCGCTGCAGTAAGTTATTTCATTATGCGGCGAAGATGTGCATTTCCCGTGATAGCAGTACGTGCCGGTTTCACATGATTTGCCGCATCCGTCGCAGTTTGATGAATCATAATAGGGATAAATACTCTTCCCGTCACAGGTCAACGTGTCATCGGGTGTATAGGTGCATTCGGCCTGGTTGCAGGTTCGGCCGTCTTTGCATTCGATGCCGCAGCCGTTGCAGTTTTTTGAGTCATGATAGGGACTGACGTTCTGACCATTGCACGTCAGGGTCTGGGACGACGAAGGTGTATAGGTTTTGCACGTTCCGTGGCTGCAGGCTTTTCCGGCACCGCAGTTGTTTGCGCATTCTCCGCAGTTGGCCGAGTCAATGGATGTATCAAAAATATGCTCTCCACAGTGTGTTTTGCCGGCGCCGGCCTTGCATTTTCCCTCGTCGCAGATGAGTCCGTCATCACATCGATTTCCACATTTTCCGCAATTATCGATATCAGATTCCGTGTTGACAATTTCGCCATTACAGAAAGCCTCCCCGAGGCCTTCGATGCAGTATCCGTCATCGCAGATGAGTCCGTCATCACACCGATGGCCGCATTCTCCGCATGCGGCTGGGCTTGATGTGGTGTCATAGGTCTGAGAGCCGCACTGGGTCAGGCCAAGGCATCGGCTTTTGCTGCAGGTCTGATCTTTAAGGCAGGCATTTCCACATGTGCCGCAGTTCTGGATGTCGGATGTCAGATCATGGCAGTTCAGATTGCCGCAGTCTGTCCATGATTCGGGGCAGGCGCAGACCGCATCACTTGTGCAGAGGGAAGTTTCCGGGCAGACAATGCCGTGCTGGCCGCAGTTTTCCTGGCTATCCTTTTCGCAGATGATTTCTGTCCCGGTGTCGTAAAGGTGATATCCTGCTTCACACACACTCGCTTTGCAATGTCCCAGCTGGCACGAACCGGATTTCCAGCCTTCCAGGGCCTGGCAATTTTTCATCTCATTTCCGCAGCTGCTGATCGTGTCGAGCTCGCACAGATGGTTTGCATTGAAATGATAGTTGTCTGCGCACTGCGTGATTGTGCACTGGTAGTCCAGACAGAGGGCCGTTTTGTCGCCTTCTTTCATGACAAACTGACAGTTGTTGCCGCAGCCGCCGCAATTTTCAAAGCTGTTTTGCAGATTGACGCATTCCTGACCGCACTGCGAAAGCCGGGGATCGCAGCTCAATTCGCATCCGCCATTGGAGCAGAAGGTATTTTCAGGACATTTCATGCATGATTGACCGCAGCAGTCGCTCGAGTCCTGGACACATGTGCCGTTTTGAAGATGAAAGCCCGCAACGCATGAATAGGGAATGCACATTTCATTCATGCAGCTGCCTGTGTACCAGCCTGGAACCTGATAACGGCATGGAAGGCCATTGGGACCGCAGCTTTCAACATCGTCCGGAATGCATGAGTTGTTTTGGACATGCATGCCGGGGGCACACTGTGATACATGGCATATACCCTCGTAACAGGTACCATTTAGCCACCCCTCTTTGGCTACAGCGCAGTTGTTGCCATGTCTTGCGCAGTTTTCGGGCGTGTCCGGTTCACATGTGTTGTAATAAAGATGCATGCCTCGAATGCATTCCTCGATGATGCACTGGTCATTTTCACATCTGCCGTATGACCAGCCCGAAATTCTGGTGCAGTCAAAGTTCGCGGGGCCGCATTCATATTGGGAATCTTTGAAACAGTCGTTACCTCTGTGATGCCACCCATTCGGACAAATCTCATTGCCATTGTCATCGTTTTCGCAGGCCGTCATGGACATCGATAGGATGGCTGCTAAAATGATCCATTTATTTTTCATGTTTATCATCTCCAGGATTTGTCAGAGCGGGATTTCGGATTTCTAAATAGGCGATATCACTGTCTGTTCGTTTCAATGTTATTTTTTTGGGGGGGGGGCATCAGCCTATCTGCCTGCGGCAAATACGGCTGATGCACCGTGCTATTGACTCCGTCAATACGCCCGGCGATTATCTTTTGATTCCCCGGTTCGTGACAAGCCGGAAAATTACGGCAATTCCCCACGGGTGTGCGTTTGACTGTTGAACGGCAAAGCGGCACGAGGCCGCTGCTGCAGGTGACAGCAGGCATCAATGCAAAAGATGGTGAATTGAAGTGGATGTTAAAAAGCGACGCAGGATGGCGTCGCTTGTACTTTGGGCATGGCATTATAAACAGGTAATTTCGCCGGTGTAGGAAACATTACAAACGCCGTCAGGACGTTTGGAACATCTGACATCGCCATTATATGATTCCTTGCAATCATAGCCACAGTCCATGTTTCCATTATAAGAAACGACGCATTCGGCTTGTTCATCAGCCCAATGAGGCGGCGTCCAGCAGTAAACATCGCCTTTATAACTTTTTATGCATGCGCCATAAGGCGAGTTTGCGCACTGAACTTTTCCTGAATATGACTCTACGCAGTGATAGCCGCAGGCTGAATTGCCGTTATATGATTCTATACATTCGGCATCGGCAAAAGCGAGACTGCACATAAAAAAGGAACAGAAAATAAGTGTTGCTGCAAAGAATAATGATTTCATAACGGTTTCTCCTCAAAAAAATTCTTGAATAACAAGCCAGGTATTTACTGAGTTATTATCCATAAAAATAGTTAAAGCATAACCCATGCCAATATTTTACAGGGCGTTTTTCCCAGACCTCCATTTCTGCATGATGGTTGTGTCCAATCATACTCATTGGGGAATTTGGCCCGACGTTCGTGGATGGGAACGTTCCCAAATAATGACGAAAACGAACGCGCAGAATAGAGATGTGCCGGATATGGGTTCAGGAAACAGAGCAAGATGGCGAATGGGACGTCTGAAATATGACTATTCTGCGAGAGTACCTGCTCAGTCAGGCTGAGGATTACGGTTTGCCTGGGAAATGTTCGACGAGTTTGACCTTAATGTCGGGAAAATGTTCGACGATTTCGACTTTTACATCGCCAAAGTGTTCGACGATCTCAACTTTGCCACAGCTGTCGGGAAAATGTTCGACAACCTGAACATCCAGGTCCTCAAAGTGTTTGACGAGTTCAACTTTCACGTCTCCAAAATGTTCGACAATCTCAACTTTGCCGTAGAGATTGATGGTTTTGCCATCCTGGGTTGTAAAGGAACAGTCATCTGCACTGGCCAGTGATGGCAGGGCAAACGCAGATAAGGCTAAAAAAGCTGCACAGAATCCAAAACGTTTCATGTCTAAACTCCGTAAAGAATGGTTAATGAGATAGGGTTATTCCTCTTGTGTCCGGTTTCTTCCGAGTTTTTTCTCAAATATCGCAGAATATGAGCTCCACACTCTGCATGGCAGGTTCCAAAATGGTAAAGCGCTGTTTCATGATCATGCATGAATGTGCCTGTGTAATTATTAACAACAGGAAGT
>JAZRVP010000171.1:0-9534 GCA_045599245.1 Myxococcota bacterium | reverse complement strand
TTAGTGATTGTATGAGAAAAGAGCCGTGCCGCGTCACGGCTGTACAGTTGGGGGATTAGAAAAGAGGTTAGTGGTTAGTGGTTAGTGATTAGTGGTGGAAAAAGATGTGCCTCGATATAGCCGTATTTGATTGTAAGAGAAAAGAGACGAGCGGTTGCTCTGCATACAATATACTATATTAAATCGCAATTCGTAATGCGTAATTCAGAATTGTAGTATTCCAGCATAAAATCAGAGAGTTGAACATTCTAAGAAAGGGGTGAATGTAACGATATTTTAGGCAACAAATGGGGACGGTCGGGGGGAGCTCTGCATGGAAACAATGGTTGCAACGTCTATAAAAAAAGATTAGTAAGCGAAAAAGCGAAAAAATGAGTCGCATGCTGTGCATGCGTCGTAACGCATTATTGAACCCAAATATGAAGATAGGCAGTTATGTTTGAACACAAACAGATAATATCGATCGCGTTGATAATGGCTCTTTCTGGCTGCTTTTATGCCTGCGATGACACCGGTGACAAAAAAAAGAATCCGGAGGAAGCTGCATGTACCCAGGATGATAATATATGTGTTGACAGTGAAACGCGACAGGTATGTATCGAAGGCAGGCTCAAGACTGAACCCTGTCAGAACGGATGTTCAAATGGTGAATGCCTTGAATGCCTGAATGGCGAGTTCACGTGTCTTGATGACAAAACGGTCGGCTATTGTATCGATGCTCATTATCAGAAAGAAACCTGTGAATTTGGTTGCGCAAATGATCAATGCCTTCCGGATCCGAAGGATGATGTCGAAGACCCATACGATTGGGGTGCCAGAACTGACCTCGATTGGGAGCCGGATATCGTTCCGGAATGCAGCGGCGAGTATGGGGCCTGTCTGTACACAGGGGCCAATTGCCCGAGTTCCTATATTTCGGTGAATTCGACGTCTGAAAAGAAAAAGTGCGTCATGCAGTCGACGTTGAGTGAAGAGGAAATTGCGTCATTTGATTTGAATGATATCGATCAGCTTTTGTGTATAAAAGGCAGTGTGCCTGGGCGATATTGCCGTCGGGTTGCCCCGGAGATGGTTGGTGCGGATTCGGAATTTCCTATTCTTGAAGGTCAGATTTGTACAGAAGAGCAGCGCAATCCCTCGCCGGATACGCTTCGCATTCATATCATTGATGTCGGCAATGGCGATTCGATATGGATTCAGACCCCGGATGGAAAAAATGTCCTGGTCGATGGCGGCGAAGCATTTGGACTTGCGCTTTCGGCCGGTCCTGCGGTAGTCGACTATCTCGATTTTCATGGCTTTGAAAAGGGCAGTACATTTGACGGCGTCATCCTGTCTCATCCTCATTCGGATCACTTTGGCGGTTTTAATACCATCTTTAAAAAAGGATATTACAAACTTCGCAATTATATCGATCCAATGGCACTCGATACCGAAGAAATTACGGCTTCAACATACAAAAGCTGGATAAAAATTGTAAAAAGTCAGGTTGATGAAGCCAATATTTATATGCCGGTCAGTGATCACTTTAAAGCCGGTGATTTGTTCCCGGAAGATATTTTCGGGACGGAAGTGGCGGCACAATATCTTTTCAGTCGTGACAAATTGTCAAAATCTTGCAGTGTTCCCGGCGTGAGTTGCGAGAAACGCGATGTCAATTCGGTATCGATATTTTTTAAACTGAGTTATGGCGGCCGTACATTTGTTTTTGCCGGCGATGCCGGGACATTGGATGAAGCCGATGCTCTGGAAGCTGCCGGAGAATTTTTAGATATCAATTTCCTCAAAGTGTGTCATCACGGTTCCAATACGTCATCGTCCGAAGAATATCTTGATTATATCTGGAAAAATACGCCATTTAATGAACGAGGGGCGTTTATTTCCAGTGGCCGACGCGATTTTGGAAAATCCAAAACCATGCGCCCGGAAATTGTTCAGAGAATTCGAGAAAGAGTTCCCGAAAAAATGTTCCTGAGTACCAATGCGGGGGATGACAATAAGACAAGTGACAAAGTTGCATTCAGGGACGACAATATTCTCGTTGTCGTTCAGGAAAATGGTGATTATTACGCCTGTTATGAAGGCGTGAATTAAGGAACTTCTCAATAAAACAAAAATAAGGTAACAAATGAGGAAAGCGGGGGTGGGGCCCTGGCGGGGAAGCAATAGTCAGGCAGTCCAAAAGGCTTATACCACCTAAAATATTGCGGATTCTTAGGGCTCAGCTCTTAAGCGGGGGCCGAGGATTTTCGCCATCCAGTGAATGGCGAAAACCACAGAGCCCAGTGAGCAAATGAAATGAACGAGTTGGAGAGCCGACAGGCTCGGGAAATGAAGTTCATTTCATATTGCGAACTGAGGAATCGGGGCAGAGCCCCGGAAAAATAAACAATTAACAATTATTCAGAGGTTCCGTAAGGAACTTCTGATGTATTAAATATAACTATTCTATCGATTTAATCCAGGATTCTTCGATGCAGCCTGCCATTTGTGAATAAACGTGCATACTGAGGGGACCTTTATTTTCATCGAAACAGACACGTATTTTGGTTTCGGTATTGCAGTTTTTATTCACGTCCTCACGGCATAGTTCAGAACCGTTTCTTGTGTGATTCGTCATCCTGATCCATGGGCAGCCATGGCAGGCGTCCGGACTGCAGATGTGAAGTTCCTGACAGCAGATATTTCCATTATCGCAGTCATCATTTTTATCGCAGTATTTTTCTGTGGCACCGTTCTTTTGAATCACCGTGTTATTATTCATACGACTTGAATAGAGGGGTTCTCCAAATCCCAATTCGTATGCCAGAGTTCCCGGTTTGCACTGAGTCGTTTCTGTATCTTTGCATTTGTCTCGCTTGCAATTGTCCAAAATTTGTGGGTCGTGATAATACCCGTTCATATCCACATACCAATGACCGCTGGCCCAGTTTCCTGTAAGTTGTGCATTTCTGAATTCTTCATACATTGCGGGCTGCATGTTTGCAGGAAGTTGGCGGGGCATCAGCTCGACACTGGTCTGATTTTCATTGCTTTCAATCCGGCAGGTTACTTCCGATTCGCAGTAATTATTATCTGCTTTGAGGAGTTTGACTGTGCAAATGCTGTTAAATTGGAATTGTTTGCCTTCGCAGGTCGTTTTGGTGTCCTGAAACTTGAGTTTTGTGTCGTTGATAAACAAGGGATTGTTCCAGTTTGAGCATTTAAATGATGTAGAATAAATGCCGGAAGGTTCGATAGGCAAAGTGAGATTGAAGGTGCCGTATCCGCCGTTTGCAATTTCATATTTAACAAAAGTGACATGAATTGTATTATCCTTGATATAATAATCAAAACCTTCGGCATTATGTATATTTTCCCAGTCAATATGATCGAGTTTTTCTTTGCTGATTTGTTCTCTGATAGCAGAGGATACAATATTTCGTAGTTCTTCAAGGGGTTTTCCGGTGATTTCTGAAAGTGAGAGCTGTAAACCGGTTTGTGCATCAAAAACGTATGAATGCGTGCCATAATCAAAGACCCCGCCCATAAAAAATTCATAAGAAATGCTTATGCTTATGTATTTATCGTTAATATCGTCGACTTTGGCAGTATAGACATTTTTATAATGTTCATCATCGTTTGGGGAATTGGCGTGGCGATTATGCTCGTATTCCCAGCAATTCGCGAGGTTGTCTGCGGAAAAGAATAGATCGCTTCGCTTTTGCAGGAACTCGTTTATTTTTATTATTGCGGGAGAATTGCCATGAAAAATGGGGATTTCGTAGGAGATTTCAATATCATCATGCCAGGTAACGGACGTTTTTTTCATTTTACCCCATGGTTTATTTTCGAACGTCGAAGTCGGAACAACCTGGGGAACTTCTGAAGGTTTGAAATCGGGCAGCGGGGCTTTAGGTGAACCGTTTGTTGTCAATTTTGGGGAATCATTGAAAGCATTTTGATTGATAACCGAATTTTGTGTGTCGATATATTCAGGATTTGCATCTGAAAAGGGAGAATGAATTGCAGCCTGTTCATGGGGTTGTTTTGTGACTTCAGTTTGTGATTGTGTTTCACTATTTTTGCAGCCGGAGAGAATAACACCGGTGTATAGAATAATAGTTATAATATGGATTTTTTTTGCAGATATTATCATTGAAAGTATCACCTTGTTTTGAACGTGATATTAAAAGTTGCAATTTGTGTTAGAAAACACTAAATCGGATTATTATTATATACTGATATGTTATTTGATTGCAAATATAAAAAATTGGTTGATTCAGCGTCAACCGAGCCTGTCTTGCCTACGGAAACTCTGATTACAAGTTAGTTGTATATTTGGGGGGGCTTTGCCGTTACTACTCACCGGGGCTCTGCCCCGAACCCCGCTGGGGCTTTGCCTTTTTTCCTCAGTTCACAATATGAAATCCGCTTCGTTTCTCTAGCCTGTCGGCTCTTCAACTTGCGGATTTCATTTGTTCACTGGGCTCTGCGATGCCAGCCGTCCACCGGACGCCTGCCTTCTCGGCCCCCCGGCTCTCATCATTTTCTGCCTTATATTTGCGAAATACGCTGATCATATTTCAGCAGATTTGTGAAGTACCCCTGCCTGAGTTGTAACAATGAATATGATATATTCTGAAAAAAACGGATAATCCGATTTTGTCCCATTCGAATGCATTTTTCAAAGCAGAATGGGACCATTTAAACAAAATTTCCGGGCCTTATTGTTATGGTCAGAATTAAAGAAACTACATAGCGGCGGCATCCAGCCGCATTTTTGGAGGATAGCTTCACACCGGGGGCGGTCGCTACGCGCCCACTCCCGGTTATGCAAGGCATCGGCTTCCAGCCGATTTGAAATGTTGTCATTATCTATGGCCAGCACAATAATATTGTGTTTTGTTCCGAGTAGCCCTACTGCAATTTGAAAAACGAAAGTTTATTCAAATGCAAATTCTGACTCAATGAGCTCTTTCAAAATCAAAAGTCCACGTTCAAGCTGTTCAAACCCGAATGTTGAAGACAGAGAAACCCGCAAAAATGCGGTAGCAGGATTTGGCTCAACCGAGAATCTATAAGAATGGCACACCCGAATTTTGTGTGTGACTGCCCTCTGTTCAAAATCAGGACCATTGACAGGATATTGCAGCGGAAGCATTCTGAAAAATGCGCCTTCGGTAAACTTGCCCGCGTTTGGAAATACACGATTAAATATATGATTTGCCTGAACCGCCAGTTTGTATTTATGAAACAACAGCGTTTCCGCACTTCCCGAAGAAACGAGTTCCGAAATAATTTCTGCATCAAGTGCTGACGCTTTAATACTCGTTAAAAATAACCCCTGCATCAGTGGCTGTCTGAATTGCTCAGGAAAACATGCAAACGTGATGCGCAAACCCGGTACGAGGTGTCGCGTCGTAGCGGCGATATAAAATGTTTGCTCTGGAAGACGATCATATATCGTTCGATGGTTGTTCTGTACAATGGACGCATCATCTTCGATAATCGTCAGCGCATAGCGCGCACATATCTCTGAAATTGCATCCCGACGTTTCTCGGACATCGTGATCGTCGTTGGATTGGCACACGATGGCATGAGGAAAATGCCTGTCACCCGTTTTGTCCGGCAAACGTCATCAAGCGCATCAGACTGCATTCCATCTTCATCATCTGCAACAGGTACAAGCTTCAAATGTGCAAGGCGTGCTGCGCCGATAAGATTTGCATACGTGAATCGATCTACAGCGATTGCATCGCCAAATTTAAACAACGAGAGCAACGCCGTCGTGATGGCGTTTTGTGCCCCCGCAAATATGGCCGTATTTTCGACAGACGAATGCACACCAAAACGTCTCATCCATTGGACGCCAGCTTCACGTTGATGGGCAAATCCCATGCGTTCATTATAATTAAAAAGCATCCCTACTGATGTTTTAGATACAACCCGACGTGCGGCATCGATTACTTCCTTGCACTCCGAAGGAAATCCAAGTACGACGCCGAGTTCGATGAGATCCGACGAGGTTTTGGCTGACGACCGTGGGGAAACGTATGTCCCTCGTCCAATGATTCCGTAAATCAGCTGTCTGTCGCGACAAAGATCGTATGCACGCGTCACGGTTGTAAAATTGAGATCCAGGTAATCGGCAAGCTCACGTTGAGATGGAAGTTTTGTCCCGGGCGGCAACACACCGCTTTCAATATCGCGTACCAGAAGAGCTGCAAGCGACAAATACTGCGGATATTTAATATCCTTGCGATCCGGCATCCACGAAATCGGTGATTGGGTGTAATCATTGACAGGCATACGTTCATTCTCCGTATAATAAAACATTGTATGGAAATAACATATTTTTTGACCCTGCGAAATCAATTATTGATGAACCGGCATCTGTGTCACGCAGGCTTCACGCAGCGAAATTGCCGCGCGTATTCGCCATGCGAATAGCGTGGCAGCGAAGCCGTATTGCCCAAAGGCAATAGGCGAAGCACACCGTCAATATTGTGCTCCATACAATTTATAAATTGTATGCAAATAAAACGGCACTTAGAATTCTGTTTAAGCGGTCAAAACAAGTGGCTGCAAGATGCACTTTTAATAATCTGCGCATATTTGTGTGCCCCAGAAAAGGATAAAAAAGATGAAAGACAGAAGTACACTCAACAAACAGCTTGCACAAATGTTGAAAGGGGGCGTCATTATGGACGTCACGACGCCGGAACAGGCGAAAATTGCGCAAGAAGCCGGAGCATGCGCCGTTATGGCGTTGGAACGAATTCCGGCCGACATCCGTGCGGCAGGCGGGGTTAGCCGTATGAGTGATCCGGGCATGATTCGAGGCATTCAAAACGCCGTCACGATTCCTGTCATGGCCAAGTGCCGTATTGGGCATATTGCCGAGGCCCGTATATTGGAAGCGATCGAAATCGACTACATTGATGAAAGCGAGGTTCTGTCACCTGCGGACGATTTGTACCATATTGACAAGACGGCATTTTCAGTACCGTTTGTATGTGGAGCACGCGACCTTGGCGAAGCTCTGCGCCGCATTGAGGAAGGGGCATCCATGATCCGAACAAAAGGCGAGCCCGGCACCGGTGACATTGTCCAGGCTGTTCGTCACATGCGCAAAATGCAGTCGCAAATCCGTGAAATTTCCAATCTAGCGCCTGATCAAATCTACGAAAAAGCCAAAGAAATCGGCGTCCCGGTATCGCAGCTCAAAATCGTACACGATACCGGCCGTCTGCCGGTTGTCAATTTTGCGGCGGGTGGGGTTGCAACGCCTGCGGATGCAGCCCTTATGATGATGCTTGGAGCCGAAGGTGTTTTCGTTGGAAGCGGTATTTTTAAGAGCGGGAATCCGTCCCGGCGAGCGGCGGCAATTGTTCAGGCCGTTGCAAACTGGCAGGATGCAGGGCTTATTGCCAAACTGTCAGAAAACCTTGGAGAAGCCATGGTTGGCATTAACGAAAACGAAATCAGAACTATCATGGAAGAGCGAGGAATTTAAATGTGCATTCAGAGACGCATTGGTGTACTGGCGGTTCAGGGCGCGTTTATCGAACACGTTCATGCATTCAGGCGGGCGGGACATGAAGTCTTTGAAATTCGTCAGTTGCGTGACATTGAACAGGATTTTGACATGCTCGTCCTTCCGGGGGGAGAATCGACGGCTCAGCGAAGACTTCTGCGCGATCTTGACCTGGAAAAACCACTTTGGGAGCGTATTGATGCCGGCCTTGAGGTCTTTGCAACATGTGCGGGCCTTATTCTGATGGCACAAGAAGTCGATGGCAGTCCGAATCCACTTGGCCGTATGGAGATATCTGTAACGCGAAACGCATACGGACGACAGCTGGGCAGTTTTTGCGCGAATGGTTCGTTCATGGGACAAAACAACGTTCCCATGACATTTATCCGTGCACCGAAAATCGAGCACATATCACCCAATGTCGAAGTACTCAGTACTTTCGATGGCTATCCAACAGGGGTACGCCAGGGCAACATCATCGGACTTGCCTGGCATCCCGAATTGAATGGTGTCGTTTATATATAAATTTCTTATAAAGATTATATAAATTATCTTATAAAAATGAAGGTTACAGCTCACCGGGGCTCTGCCCTTTCCTCAGTTCGCAATATGAAATGCACTTCGTTTCCCGAGCCGCCTCACCTCCTTGTCACTTCGTGACGTTCCTCCTCTCCATTATGGCGAGGAGGAATTTAAGGTAACATTTCATTTGCTCACTGGGCTCTGCGATGTCAGCCGTCCACCGGACGCCTGCCTTCTCGACACCCCCCGGCTTTCATCAATTTCTGCCTTAAATTGTGTATTATTCAGACCTTCTTTAAGCGTTATGAGGTAGTGAAGTTACAATTCAGCCAGGGATGAACATAAAATGACGTGCATGAATGCGAAGCGTTTGAAGCTCGTGCAAGATATATATTCTTCAGTAATAGCTTCACACCGGAGGCGGTCGCTACGCGCCCACCCGGTTATGCAAGCCAACGGCTCCAGCCGTTTGAAATGTTGTCATTATCTATGGTCAGCACAATAGAATGGTTGTGTTTGATGAGTATCTAATCAATTGGGAACTAATGTTCTATGACATGTGCGCATCACAGCGTTTAGGGGATGTCATGTTCTGTGACAACAGAGCATCACAGCGTTGATGAAGGGGTGTGTTCTGTGACAAGAGTGCATCACGGTGTTTAGGGAATGTCGTGTACTGTGACAGGAGTGCATCACAGCATTTAGGAAAGGCTGTGTTCTGTGACAGGAGCGCATCACAGCGTTGAGGAGGGGCTGTGTTCTGTGACAACAGAGCATCACAGCGTTTAGAATGACCGATGTTTGATAACAACTCAGTATCTAAGCGTTTAGAAAATCCATCTGATGTTCACAAAATTGAATGACGCCAAATCGTGTATCCATTACAATACATATACAGGCCATTTTGTCTGACTTAAATTTGGAGGGTGTATCATGTCCGCACACGTTGTTCTTAATGTCATGCAGCTCAGCCGTTTTACCAAATCAGAAATCCAGGGTTTCTTTATGTCGATAAAGCAGATACTGCTTGGTGTGTATGCAGAAACACCTGAAATTGCCAAAGATCTGGTACAGGCTATCCATGCTTTTGACGGCATTATGTTCAAAGATGATCAGCAGACCGCATTAGTTGCCAATGCGGATCGACATGCAGATGAGTGCTGGAGCGCGCTTAATGCGCTGCTCAAAGCCATGCTTCTGAGCAAAAATGAAGAACGTCACGAAGCGGCAGAGCGTATTTACTCCGCGTTTGGTAAATACGAAAATCCGACTCAGCTTGCTTACAATCGCGAGTATGCCATCCTCGAAAATCTCCTCAAAGAACTAGTACGAGGAATGCCGTTCAGAAACGTTTAGTATACCTCTGATACATGATTGTTTCAACGCTGAAAAACTAAACCAGAAAAGGAATTTTACCATGTATCAGAAAGACAGGATTTTTAAGAAGATCGACTTCTTCGAAAACAAGACAGAATGGCTCGGAATACCACTT
>JAZRVP010000170.1:0-2277 GCA_045599245.1 Myxococcota bacterium | reverse complement strand
TGTTTCATGAAATCTAATTGCGAAGAATCGTATGAAATAACCTTTCTCGACAAAACGTTCATCGTGACTTCGACACATCGTGACTTCGACACGTGGGGCGAAAGTCGATAGCTTACGCTGATATATAGCGGAATCAGCTATTTCATAGCTTCATTCGCTTATGTAACCTAACAGATACTGTGTATTTATCTGCAGTGCGTCGGTGATTTTGAAATATCTTTTCGCTACCTCAGAAGGCCCCTTGAGACTGAGGGTGTTGTCAATGCGGGAATAATGGACTATCGTCGTGTGGACGAAATAGGCCAGGTTGTACATGGTCATCGTCTTCTTCTTGAGTATCATATTTTCGCGTCTGAATATCGCGTCCGCGATATTCGTGACAAGAACCGCAATGGAGATGACGAACATCATGGCGTTTTCCCTCGAAGGCGTCTGCAGATAAATCGAATTCATGCCAATTCCAGATTTCATGAATCTGAACGACTGTTCGACTTTGTATTCCTGGTTGTACAAACCCACCACTTCCACGTCAGTGTATGCGTTGACAGCATTTTTCGCATTCTGTTTCGGTTTCTGGAGATTGGTTACGATAACGACGGTCGCGTTTTTCTCGGCTTTTTTCCGAATGAGCTTGTCGGATACGAGAATCTCGTAATCCAGTATCCACATCGGCGGTCCGCGGAGACCGATGTTTTTGGACAATATCGGCTCGCGGAATTTTACTTTGATCGGACTGTCTTTTTTGCTTTCGAATTTTCTGACGAATTCCAATGCCTGTTCGCAGTCGACGAATTTCTGCGAATCGAGCAGTTCCCGCAGCTTTACGCACTTTTGGCGGTAGGAATCCTTCAGTTTCTCCTCTTTCGCTTTCACCTTTTTCTCTTCCCTGAATGCCACGAATCTGAGTTTTTCCGTATGGGATTTGTCCAGAGCGACGTCGTACTCGAATTCCGACATGCACCCGTCGTCGCCGTACGGGTGCGCCGGATTCGAAACGAATTCTTCGGCGACCCTGTCGGCATAATTGCCGACGAAGTTCGCCGCGCATTTGGATACGAATTTCATGCCGAGTTCGGACAGACGGATGATGTTGTCTGCGGTTGCCATTTTGCAATCCGCGACTACTGTCATTCCCCTGCGTTCCTCATCGCTGAATATTCTTTCGAAATCTTCTATCGTATTTCTGTCCATCACGGAATCGGCAACGTTTCCGGAATACGGCTTGATGTAGCGCAATATCCTGTTGGAATCGGTTACGATCTGCAATTCGTACTGCAGCAGTTCGTATCTGTGGTCCTTCGGGTGGCCGTTCTGTTTCGGAACGGCCGCGTCTTCTTTGTCAGGTTCGTGTTCGACGCCCCAAAAAGAAACGTCGGTGGCATCCATGTGCAAAACGTTCGATTCGAATCCGAATCTCTTCATCGCAAGTTCGGAACATTTCGTGAAGAGTTTCTGCAGATTCGCGTCGAACAACGTGTCAAGGCCTCTCGCAAGCGCATTGTCGTAAAAATCGTCCTTTGTGACGCCATATCCAAACAGCCTGTCGGTGGGCGTGGACGAATATGCGGGTTCCTCTTTGTTGAGAGGAAATTTGTGGGTTATGTTGAAGGTCGGGCCGATAAGGGCCTTAACAACCATTCCCGGAGAAAGAATCCTTTTCTCCGGATCGTAATTGCATTCTTTGTCGATGAGACTTCTCATGCCTGACGATTCAAACAACGCCATTCCCAATGCATTTGATGCGGGGATTCCTTCGTATTCATCTACCCTGTGCTGGATTTTCATCTTCTCCTGTGCCTTAAGTCTCATTGCCTTCATCCCGTTTGTTTTGTGCATCCGTGAGTTTTTATATAGGAATATATATTATCAGCAAAGCTGATAATTATAATTCCTATATAATTGTTGGCAAACGTGCAGCCGAACCGGACGCAAAAATCAGCATATACCAGCGTAAGCTATGTAAAAAATCGAAAAGGACCGGAAAAAATCAGCTACGTGTCGAAGTCACGATAAATTCGCTTCCTTCCACGTCGGCGTTATCAGGATAAGCGCTAAAAGTCCCCACCATCGGATAGCCGAGGAACGCCTCGGCATCCTTCTCGTTTTCATATGTTTGCATTTGGTTCGTAAAATCGTTTTGCATACTCTCGTCGAATACCACAAAACTCCCGATTGCGAACGTCAAAATCAATATCGCTGCTAGTGAATAGGTTGCTAGTTTTGCCATGTTCGTCACACCATATGTGCGATTATCGATGACCTTGTTACTATATATAG
>JAZRVP010000169.1:0-15856 GCA_045599245.1 Myxococcota bacterium | reverse complement strand
GAGCTAACCAGCAATGGAGGCAACCGCCCACGGATCGGACAGCGACTGGGGTGAAGTCGTAACAAGGTATCCCTACGGGAACGTGGGGATGGATCACCTCCTTTAACGGATCATTCAATGATTTCGTGGTCATACGCACTTCTCGCATGAATTTTATTATTCATGTCGCCGCGTAGGATGCTACGCGGCTCCGAAGAAATATTTCTTCGAAATTGTTTTTCTCTCTCGGGTTTTCATTGCGGAAATGGTCAAAACTGTTCAGTTTTGGCCTTTTTTCGTTTTTGCATCCTTATTTCAGTCCCATGGATAAAAATCCATGGGACTGCGGCACTGCATTAATTTACAATTTCAATCGGATCGCTGTTCTTACACGAATCAATATGCGTGATATCCGTATTGTTTTCTGCATTGCATTCGATGGTGCTTGCAAAACCGTGTTCATCAAGGTTTGTCACCATGATGACATCATTTCCGGCGAGTTTTTCGAGGTCTTCCTGTGAGACTGAGCATCCGACCTGGTCGCATTCACCGACGCCCAGGATTGCATTTGTGTAGGATGTGCAGATGTGTTCACCGAGCTTGTTTGGTTTTGATTCATCAAGGTAGAAGAACGAGGCAGGAAGTTGTGTTGAAACTGGCTTGGTTCCACGGTTACAGAGTTTTCCACTGATGACATGTCGATGATCTTTTGTTTCACCGCAAATCGAGCCTGCAATGAAACGGCCTGTGATATCGGGGACGACGCCGGCGCCATATTCCCCCTGTTTATTCAGACGGAAATTGTTGAATAGCGGAGCTTTGTTCGAAGTGCCTTCGATGTTGATATGGGTGTGTTTGGCGACCCAGTTCGTCAGCCATTGGACTGTGTTTGGAACTTTTCCATTATCTTCAATATTGATGATGTTATATGCGTGCTGGTTCCATATATTGCGTGAAGAAACCCAGCGATCAAGCCTGTCTTTAAAAATCATGAGATCGGCAATTCCGATGGATTGGTTTTTTCTCGATGCACGGCAGACTTTGTAACTGTCGTCGGTCCATCCGTCAGGCAGTGAGCCCCTTTTCTTAACCATGGTTCTGGCAGATGCATTTGTGGGATTTTCCATCATGCCGACGGAAGGATGAATGGGGGTTGTACAGACGTATTGCTGCAAAATCTCACTTGTATTGGGAATGAACTGTGTGTTGCAGTCATCATTTGATGTGCATGTACATAATCCGATATCTTTGTTGCAATTATTAGAGGTTGGACAGTCTTCATCATCCAGGCATCGAATGCCTTCGTGAATTGGATCGACGCCGTCCGGGACTTTGGCATTGTCATCGGGATTATCAGACAGGCAGTACAGTGAATTATCAGGAAGATGAGAACCCATCAGAATTTCGGCGCTTCCGTCGTTGTCAGCATCTGCAATGACAGGAGCTTCGATGGACGTGCCGGAGGTTCGACGTGCACTAAAGAGGACTTTTCCTGTTTTCCCATCATAGACTCGGGTGAAGCACTCGTCTCCGTACACGAGTTCAGCCTGTCCGTCGCCATCAAAATCAAAGAGAGAGGAACCGGTTTGGCCAGAGGAATGATCTTGTGACCAGCGTTCCCAGAGAACGTTTTTGTCAGCACATTTTCCTGCTTCATAGGCCTTGCATCTGGGATCGTACACGCCAAACATGCCACTGGAAGCGATTCCGATTTCCGGGAGGCCGTCGCTGTCAAAATCGCCGATGGTAATGGGGCCGCCCTGTTTGAAAGCTTTGACCTGCATCAGAGTCTGGACCTCGTATGATTTTCCGTCGCCTTTGCTTTTTAGTGCATAAAGATTGAGTTGATTACCGCCCGAAGTGACGATTTCAGGTTTTTCATCGAGTGTTGTAAAGTCGAAAGCGTCTGGTGTGTCGCCCGGGGTTCCGAAATCGGCGAAGGCAGCATTGAGCAGAGAGGACGGGAGGGTTGCGATGGTATCCCATCCGTCGTTGGTCTTTTTCCATCGCAGGACACGGTTCATATTGACGATAGTTGCTTGGTGATTGATATTTTCATCGGATGAAGCGGCGTCAAAAAAGCCGATGGCGGATGTGTGATAATTGTTCCAGCCATAGTTTGTTTTATCTTCGTACAGGACGGAACCGTCCAAACCGTTAAGGACGGTTGTACCGGTAATGACTTCAGGGATTGAATCGCCGTTGACGTCAAAGATTGAGACGACAGATGCGCCGTCGCCATAGGAGGTGTTCCCGAAACCGCCCTTTGCTTTTCCGACCCAAAAGACTTCGTGTTTTTGTGAGTCGTTGTTCCATTTCAGAGCTGTTGGGTATGCATTTTTATTAATGACGACGATTTCCATGATTCCATCGCCGTCCAAATCTGCGGCTGCGGGGTTGTTTCCATAAACTTTTCCCATGGGATAAGGGAAAGATTCGAGCGTTTTGCAGGTTTCGGGATCAATGAAACGGACGACGGTATCTTCTTTGTCAATGGCGAGATAATCGCTGATAAACGTTGGGAAAGCGACAATGTTTGGGAGATTATTTGCGTTTCCGAAATGTCCGACAAGTGGAGCAACAAGGACTTGTTTTGAGGTAGGATGGTCATTTTCATCCGGCTGCCATCGGCATTGAATTCGAGCCTCAAAAATGCCGGGTTTAGTTTTATATCGGCAGGTTGTGTCGTATTTTGTCGTGTCATCGTATGGAATGCAGAAGCCTTTTTGTCCGCATTCATCATTCAGACAGCAGAAAGAGTCTTTTTCTGAACAGTCTTTCGTTGTTGTGCAAGCCTTTCCCAAAGGCGTGCAAATATTTTTAATACAAGTCAGTTCTGATTTGCATAAATCGAATTTGTCATCACACGGTTCATCTTCATTTTTTTCTTCGATACAGACATTGTTAAGGCAAATGAGGTTATCAAGGCACAATTTATAAGAATTGTTGCATTCAGATCCTTTTGTGAGGTCTTTTTCAACATTTCTGCAGATGTTATCGATGCAGTCCAGGCCGTTCATACATAGGATGCTGTTTTCTTTAGCACATGCGTCATTTTCGTTGACAAGTTTGGAACAAACGCTGCTGATGCATTCGAGTTCATTTAAGCAAAGGTCTTGATTTCCGCCGCATTCTTCACCTAAATCATGAAGGATACCGCAAAGGCCGTTTTCAAGGCAGGTTTTATATTCATCTTCATTGGCGCAATCGTCATTGGATTTGCATTTATCTGCATTTAAATATTCATCCTCAGTCATGCATTTTCCGAGGAAACATCCGAGTCCGTCAGGGCAAACGGAAGTTTTGTCGCTCGAAGAGCAAGCGTCACCGGGGGTGAGTGTTGTCACTTCTGTACATTTATTAGCGATGCAAATCCGATGGTTACCGCAGTCGTTGTCGGATGAGCAAGCGTCGGTATCGTCAGGATTTTGTTCATTATGAGTGGATGAGACGCAGATATTATCCAAGCAATCGAGTGTTTTTTTGCAAATATTTTCCTCGTTGCAGTGATCGTTTATGTCGACCAGTCTGGCGCATTTTCCGTTTTGAAGGCATTTTTCGGAGGGGCAATCCTTATTTTGTGAACAATCCTGTTTATCAGAAGGGGTTGGATTGCTGTTATCTGCCGAATCGTCATTGCATCCGAAGAGCGCCAGGCAAGAGAATAATGATATTATATATTGTTTTTTCATAATTTTCCTTATTTTGGTGAGTGAATAGGCTAAATGTTGGCTGTGACGGTGGCATCCACTGGGCTCAGATTTTGGTTGGGGGGCAAAGCCCCAGAAAAACGAGTTATTAATGTTTTGAAGTTCCTTAGTCGGGCACGTTTGTGAAATTGATTTTAGGTGGTTTCTGTACGATGAGTCTTGGGTCGTAATCCATGGCGTTGCGAATTTCTCTATTGGATTTGATAAGTTTTCGGGCATCCTTTAGGTATTCATTCCAGGATTTGTCCATTGATTTATTTTTGGCTATGGAATTATAAATTTCTTCTGCGGCATGAGGGAAATGACGCAAATACCAGATGAAGAATAGTTCACGTCGATAAATTTTTTGATATGAGAAATCATCACCTTCATAAGGGGTATCACCAAATTGTGAATAACGTAAATCTTTGCAAACGACGGAATTGTTTTCGTACAATTTTAAGTTATCTGGATGGTGAAGAATTTCAATTGCAAGATGATAGAACAGGTTTTGGACTATGAAGGCAGTCGGCGTAATCGTTTTAGCCAGCAGCATGGCGACGATGGCAGTTTTGGCATTATCGATTGCTTCAAAATAATAATCGTCAAGGCTATGTCTTGATAATTCTCCCTTAATATAAGGGATTTTAATTTTTGAAATGACATAAAAATCTTCCAGTTTTTTATTTTTTTCTAATTTGATTTGGTTAAAGATTGCATTTTCGAGTTCACTCATTTCCAATTGTTCGCTGAAACTCATTCCGACTTCGACGTACCTGGTCTTATTATTGAATTCATCCGGCAAATCGCTCACGAGCTGTATTTCGTGATAGAGTCGTGTCCAGTCATCCATAAAAGATTTATCAAATTTAAGATGAGGGAGATTATTCTGATTATTGTATATTAAAATTACGATTTCGTGAGTAATTCTAAAGAAAGAATATCGATTATTGACGGATTTATAGATATTTTTATCAAACATGATGTTGTTAAAGTAACGATAATACCATTTGATTGCGGTTTCTTTTTCTTCATTTGTGAGTGAGTGTCTGGATAAATATGAACGTAATTTATCAAGGGCGATATTTGCGGCTTCCTGTTTTGGGCACGACTCGGTAAAACCCAGGTCAAGCAATTTAAACTTATCGAGATTATTGAAGTTATTTATGATATATTGCTGATAAATGTTCCAAAGTCTTTTTTTTGCGTCCGGGTTTCCAGCGATGGTAGCCTGAAAGTAATGTTCAGTGGCTTTTTTATTATCTTCGGCATTGACGTAATATAGATTAGCGAGTTGGAGATGTTTTTTTGCTTTGTTATTGTCATTCATTCCTGACTCGATAAGAGAACGGGCTGCATCGAAGGCGTTGTTGTCGATGGTTCCACGGCATTCTTTTCCAGCGAGAGTTAAAGCTCTCAAATGGCGTGAATTCGTATTTTGTTCATTTGATGCAGAATAAGTCAACCAGGCATTATCGAGATCATAATCGATGCTGTAATCCAAGACGTGATTTTCTCGTTTGATGAGTTCACGAGTAATATGCATGGCTTCACGAAGGTCATCTGGAGCGAATGCATCCACATATTCTGTCATCGGTGAATGGTATTCAGGGTTATCGGGAGGGATGGGAACAGATGCATCCATGGAAGAAATGTCTTGAACATTTTGAACATTTATATTTTCATTTAAGTAATTATTACAGGAGTCAAGACTGCTCAGATCATGGTTTTTATTGTATTCGTAATCAGTTTCGAGGGTACTGTCATCATAAAGAAATGAGCATATTTCCTTAAAATCGCCGTATTTAAGTAATTTTAACCAGGCATGGTGTTTTGAATCAATATCTATTTCGTCCGGAATTTGAAGGATATCGTTTTGGCTGTCAAAATTTTTAAGGAGAGAAATGAGTTGTGCGCTTTCATTTCCGGAAGCCGCAGCTTTTTCTAGCCAAAGGGCGCTGTTAGCTCGATTTTCTTCGATATTATCGTAAATATTTGGAATATCTTTGATGTGCGTACCCAATTCATACATCATTGCGAGTGCATATTGAGCAGTGTCAAGCCCATGAGATGCGGCCTGCTGCATCAAATGCAGTCCTTTTTCTTTATTGACATCAGTGAATATACCGTTGAGGTAAACTATTGCGAGTAAATATTCGGCATCAGGATATCCGCGTTTTGCGGTTTCTTCGAGCCACTGCCAGGCTGCGGCACAATGGTCATCCGGAATGATAAGTTTTTGGGGAATCTGGTAAACGAGTTTTGGATTTTTAAAGAAGTCTGCAAAGATAGAGTGACTTTTTTCCAGTTTGATTGTCCAGCGAATAGTTTCAATGAAATTTGGATTTCTTTTAGAATTGTAGACATAACATTCTTTTTTGGATTCATCGGTAAAATCGGTACAATGTTCGAATGGCTTTTCAATCAAATTGTTTTTATATTTTGAAAAATCGAAAGCAGGCTCGAGGTTGTTTTTTTCCTGTCTTTGGTTAATTCGATACATCATGGCGAGTATAAACATGCCAGTGTCGTCGCCTTTTGAGGCTGCTTTGATCCATTTTTCAATGCCCATTTCCGGAGTTATTTCTGAACTTTGTTTTTGTTCTGCATTAGAATTATTGTCTTGTCCAGAAAGGTTTGTAACTGTGGCATTTTGAGGGGGTTTATGGTTACTGCCGCAGGCATCGAACATGAATATTGTTGAAATTAGTACAGCGACAATAAAGAGGGGCTTTTTGAGCATTTTGATCATGGGGAATTTGAAAAAAAAGTGTGTGAATGAAAAAGGGGAATTGCGATGAATGCGCAATTCCCGTCGTAATTACATGTGAGTAAGTTTGAAAAGAATGTATGAAAATTCCTGAATTTCGGCTCTGACCCTTGAGCGAATGGTATCGACGCCGGCAAGTGCATCACCTTTTTCAAATTCAAACGGGTCGTATTCTCTTTCCAAACGGAAGAGAACGCGATCCTTGTAAAATTTAAGATACACAGGGCTCTGAAAGCGAATACTAATTTGATCAAGTGTTTGTAAAATGCTAACCATGTTAAGTTTTAGGCAGTTGACTGGCATTTTTTTATTTTCATTAAGAAGTCTTTCAATTCCTATCTTGTATTCTCTCTTCTCGAAGGTGGATATGTCCTCACGAAGTCGATAGCGAAGAAGGAGGTCTTTATTCTTGCCGGTGATATTAAGCTTTTCAGACCACTCTTCGACATCCTTTTGTGAAAGTTGATAGGGTGAAGTGAATATTTCAAAAGGCTGAAGGAAAATAGCATCGAACGAGAGATCGAGCATTTGTCCATGGAAGCAATCTATTTCTTTTGATTTTCCATTGATATATTCAGTCTTTTTGAGCGTGACATCATAGAATATGAAGGGACAATTGTTATATGTTCCATTAAATTTATCGGATATGGTGCCAGTGGCCCAGTCATTGTTGTTGGCATTAAAAAGTTTGAGTTTGGCGACATCGCCGAGGAGAGAGGTATCGTGTTCGTAATTTTTTGCCTCAAAAGCGCGGAATAATTCTTCTGTAATGATCGACGATTTAAGAAAATTCGTTTGTTTTGATTTCATCGCATGTGGGAGGGAGAAGACGGCGATGGTTGCAAGAATGCCTAAAATGATTAGCCCATATTTAAAGAAAACAATGGCAAGAATAATAGAACCAATTCTACCAAAGAATGCGATGAGTGAATATCGAAGAAGTGTGGAGCGGATTTCGTCATCTCCGTACAATGGTGTGTAAGAACGACGTTGAACAATGTTGCTATTTTGATTGAGAGCGGGCGTTTGTTGGAGCGGGGGTGAAGAGACAGCGGGAGTGGGGGTGACAGGCGTGGGATCGGTGTCATCTTTTTCATCATTTACGAAGATAGAACTCCAATCAGAGTTGTATTCTGGCGGGATATCATTTGTTTGGGCAACGACATTGGGGGATTGGGAAGTGGGAGCCGACTGAACCGGTTTGGGTTTCGGTGTTTGTGTTTTGCCGGAAACGAGATTTCCTTCGCCCCAATCGGCATTACCGGATTCGCCCCATGAAGCGTTTTTCCGGTCGTTCCAAGCGGCATCTTTAGTTGAGTCACCCCATGAAGCGTTTTTCTGGTCGTCCCAATCGGCGAGGTATTTGTCGGCATTTTTAGAAAATCCGTCAACGCTGTGAGCGGAAGAGGTGTCACCCCATGAAGCGTTTTTCCGGTCATTCCAGGCGGTATCTTTAGTTGATTCACCCCATGAAGCATTTTTCTGGTCATTCCAATCGGCGAGGTATTTGTCGGCAATTTTGGAAAAGCCGTCAACACTGTGAGCGGAAGAGGCGTCACCCCATGAAGCATTTTTCAGGTCATTCCAGGCGGTATCTTTAGTTGAGTCGCCCCATGAAGCGTTTTTCTGGTCGTCCCAATCTGTTTTTTGGTTTGAGTCACCCCAACTGTCATTCAAATATTTGGCGGCATTTTTTGAAAAACCATTGTCCCAGTCATCAAAAGGCAGGGAGGTTTTGTCGGAATGAAAAGTAAAACCGTCCGGTTTGTTTGAACTGTCGTTTGTTTGACTAAGACTTGAAGCGTCATTATTCAAATCGAGAAGAAGTTTGTCGAATTTGTCAGAATTCCATTTCATTCGAATTGCCCTTTGTTTATGCGTCAAAAGAGTGACAAAACCCTATTGTATCATAACAGAGGGTAAGAAATTAAATAAAGCTAGAGAGAATTTTGAGGATGAAGTTACAGCTTAGTCGGGGCTCTGCCCCTGTCCTCAGTTCGCAATATGAAATGCACTTCGTTTCCCGAGCCTGTCGGCTCTCCAACTCGTTCATTTCATTTGCTCACTGGGCTCTGCGATGTCAGCCGTCCACTGGACGCCAGCCATCTCGGCCCTCCGGCTCTCGACAATTACTTCCTTAAATTATCGTTTTGTTCAGAGGTTTCCTGGCTGAATAGTAATGCATTTTGAAAGAATTTCAGTCGAAGTGATTTACTTTGTTCACAGCTTGGGTTAGGCAGGATAAAGGTTAGAGCAGTAAAAAATGGTTTCATCGTTTATTGCCGGGAGAAATCCGTTGGGGATTAATACCGGGAGAAATCTGTTGGGGATTAATACCGGGAGAAATCCGTTGGGGATTAATAATATAGGAGGAAAGAATCCAAATGAGAGAATTTGCAATCATCATCGCATCCATTTTACTTTTTACGGGATGTTCATCGTGTATGCCGAAGGCAGAGGTTGAACCATCGCCCAAGACCGTGGTGGATGAAAAGCCGGTTGTTGAAGAGAAGTCAGAGGCGGCACCTGTTCAGGACGAGGCCAATGATAAAGGGGCGGTCAAGGACGGCGAGACCAAACTGGAAGAGGCCGTGAAAGACGAAGATAAAGATGTCAAAGACAAGGCTGTGGTAACGGACAAGGTCATGATGCTGGATGAAGGCGGGGTGACAGGAGATTTTCACTATCCGCAGTTTGGGCACAGTGCGATCGACACGGCGATCGAAAACTATGCGAAGCAGTCGATGAAAGATGCGAGTGCGAGTTTGAAGGGAATGGCGGCCAACGAAGCGAATTTGCCGAATGAGGAGCGCACGCCGTTTACGGCGAAACTGCTGTATGAAGTGATTCGCAACCAGCCGGATGGAGCGGATGTTATGTTTGAGCACATCGAGTACACGGGAGGTGCGCACGATGCGATGGCATTGAGTACGATGATGCTGGACAAGGACGGCAATCAAGTGGATCCGTGGTCATTGTTTGAGAATGTCGACGAGGAGTTGCCGAAGATATCGGCGGAGGCACGCCGTCAGCTTCGTGAGAAACTTTCGGAGGACAATCTCGAAGCGATAGAGAGCATGATCGAGGGTGGGACGGAGCCGAAACGGGAGAATTTCAAGCATATAGTGAGAACGGACACCGGCGTGAGGATATATTTTGATCCGTATTCAGTGGCGCCATGGGCGGCCGGGATTCAGTATATTGACTATGAGATAAAGAAGTAGATGGCGAGCCGTATGCCCGTCCGGTGCAGTCCGGCGGGCATAGGGGAGCCGCTGCGGCGTATGCAATAGCCGCAGGCCATGGCCGTATCGACGCGAGGAGATAGGCCAGGGTTGCTATTCAGTCGGGAGTCTGCCTAGAATTCCGCAGGGGCTCCACACCCGTTTCTCATCATTTTCTGTCGTAAATTGTGTTTTATTAAGAGGTTTCCTGAGTGAGCAGTAACGGGCCGTGAGAGAGTAGCGAGCCGAAATGTTGCAACATCATGGGGAATAGATTAAAAAGAGCGGGGTGTTTTTTATGTGGACAAAAAAAAGCGTTCATTAAGGACAGAGCGAATTCTGCCTAAAGAATAAGAGACCATGACAGATCAGAATCAGAACATCGGAAAAATGTCGAGCATGCCAAAATTTCAGCCGAACGGAGCGCTGCCGAAGCTGCCAGCTTTCAAGCCGAAAGCGCCGGCGAAACGAGCACCGTCAGTCATCGTACCTGCGTTGTTGCAGAGTTCGTCACAGTTACCGGAAGTGGCGTCGATATCGATTGATGATTTTGGCGAAGAGGAAGGCGGATCGACACAGGCGATAGCGCAGCCGTCGCAGGAAGAACTGGAAGCGGCGATTGCCGCGATGAAGAACGGGACGTTTGAAATGCCGGGCAAAGCGGCGCCAGTGGCGGCAGAGAATTCTGGGCTTTCAGCGTCGGTTCAGGAGCAGACATCGGGAGTGGCACCGACACCGATTACGGGTTCGTCGCCGCTGGTGGATGTGTCACAAGCGGTGGCGCCGTCAGTGAATGAGGAAGTGGCGCCGAGTATGAGTCCGTCACCGGGCATGGAGCCTGTCATGGGTCAGGGGCCTTCGCCGATATCGAGTCATTTGCCACCGAAGGCGGGCGGGATGCCGGCACCGATTGGCAATTTTACGTCGCCGAATGGGGGAAATTCGCCGCGCAAAGCATCCATGCCTGCATTTTCGATATTTGATCCTGTGATGCCGTCCTCGCAGAAAGGCAATGGGCCGAAACCCTCGCTTTTGAGCGGGCCGGTTATTCATCAGCCGTCGGCACCGTCTGCTCCTGTGTCGCAGTCATCGGTGCAGGAAGCGGAACCGGTTTCACCGCTGGGTTCCGGGGCGTCGCTTGGCTCGATGGAAGAACTTGAGCCGTCACCTGCCTCCTCTCCTGTTGCATCGCCTGTTATGGCGCCGGTTTCACCGGCTGTTTCATCGCCGGCTGCACTCGTTTCCGGGATAGCTCCGGTTGCGGTTATCAATGACGACCTATTGGACGGTCTGGACGACGGTCCGGTGTTTGGTGGCGCAGCCGCAGAAGAATCCGAACTTCAGTTTGAAGATGAAGACCCCGATGATGCAGGGGAAAAGACGATGATGCTCGACGAGGTTGCGGATGACGATCTCGACGATATCGGTGGAGAGAAGACACAGATCAGCGTTCAGGCAATGGAGTTTGATCCGCTGTCCGGAAAGCTCATTGTCGAGTCAGGGAAAACGAATCAGCGCGAATATATTCTGGTCCGGGAAAAGACGTCGATAGGTCGCGCGCCGGAAAATGACATCACGATATCCGACCTCGCGATGAGTCGTCATCACATGGAGATCGACAAATTCCCGGAAGGGTTCAGAGTCCGGGATCTTGAGAGCGGAAACGGAACGATTCTGAATGGATACAGAATTCGCGTTGGCCAGCTTCGAACCGGAGATATCATTGAAGTCGGCGGCATTCGTTTCCGATTTGAGCAGAGCGGTGGTGATCCGGATGAGCTTTGGAAAGGCGAACCGAAAGTAGAATATCATCCAAATCAGAAAGGTATCAAATCGACGTACAATGGGCCGAATGCGCCAAATCAGGGAGGTGCGTCGTCGCCCGTTCAGGCGCCTGTGTCGAGTGGTCCTGGCATGCCGCCGCCTCGTCCGAGTACGCCGCCGTCGCAGCAGTTTATTCCCCAGCCGCCATCCGTGCCGCCTCAGCAGATGAACACGATGCTTGAGCGTCAGAACGGCGGAATCGCAGCACCTCAGTGGAATGCTGCAGCTCCTATGACGAGTCCCTATTTGATGAATTATGGCGCGAATGCCCTTCGCCCCACTTATTCGACGCCTATGTGGGCCAATATCGTTCTCGGTGTACTCTTTTTCCTGTGCATCGGTTCCATCGCATGGTTCATCGTCGCCAAATCCAATCTCGATGACAAACGCGAAGAAATTGCCGCACACAATGCCCTCGTTGAAAAGATTTCGACATCGTTTACAAGCTCCATCAACGCCTATTCGGATGCAAGATTTGAGGACGCCATTCACGATCTCAATGCAGCGATTGAGGCAGACAAGGATGGCGACATCATCGACAAACAGCTTTTTGATGCCTACAAAAAACGGTTTGCTCAGGAACAGGATGTCAATAACGAAATCAAAAACATTCGTGAAAGAACGTACAATGCCTCCGCAAGTCAGACCAAGATCGAAGAATTTGAAGAAGGTCTGAAGTATCTTCGCGACATACCGGACGATAGCGTCAACAAAAAATGGGCGAAGATTATCGAAGGCAAAGTGATGGAAGGGCTGAAGGACAAACTGGTGTCGGAAATTCGTCTGAAATCGAAATCGGATGATCTTGAACAGGCTAAAGCTCTGCTTGATAAATTGAAGGTGCTTCCGGATACCGATTCCGATGTGAAGATGCTCAGAAAGAATATTGCCGATAAGGAAGCCACCAAACGATAAACTATTTGGCCGCCGTATCCGGCGGCCCAACTCATACTGATATCATGAAAAAATACTTATTTGCCGCCGCACTGATTGCCATGTTCATTCCTGCTTCTGCATTTTGTGGAGAAGCTACGCAGACTGTCATTGATTTCAATGGTGAACTTATCGATCAGAATGCTGCACCTGTTTCCGGTGTTCTTCCACTCGAATTTCGCATCTATTCCGACAAAAATTCCAAAAAAGCACTCGCGACAGAAAAACATTTTGTCGCAGTTGTCGATGGAACGTATGCAATATCATTGGGAGAAGACAGTTCACTTAAATCATCGTCAGATAAACTCTATGTCGCTGTACTGTTGGATGGCAAGGAACTGACACGTCAGGAAGTTGCCGTTCAGAGACAACTCGTATCGGAGACCCCAAAACTCGTTGTGACCTCGGCATCCGACTTCGATACAGATGATAATGTTAAACTGGAATGTCCGAAAGGATATGTCGTGACCGGCATTGAAGGAAATGTCAAAAATTTAAAACTCATCTGTTCACAGGCCGTTGAAATTCGTTAGTGAAGGTCTAAAAAAAAAACGATATTTTTAGGCAAGAAATTGCAGAGAGACGGGGGGCGAGAATTATAATTAGGCAGTCCCAAATACTAATACCACTTAAAATATTGAGGATTCCAAAGGACTCAGTCCTTTGGTGGAGTCTGGGGCAAAGCCCCAGCGAGGGTTCGGAGCAGAGCCCCGACTGATTAGCAACAGGCTCCCATATTCCATCCCCATAAAAAAATGGTAAAAACAGAATAAAAAGGATAGAGTGAGGCGGATTCATCGGCGGTGCAGTCCGCCTTTTTTCTATTTTTTTCATTTGGAGACACGACATGACGACAGAATGGAATGCAAAGGTTGCAAATATCGACATCGATCAGCTGAATGTGCTGACGCTTCGCACGCTTGCGATGGATATGGTTCAGGCGGCGAATTCGGGTCATCCGGGGGCACCGATGGGATGCGCCGCCATGGCGCATGTCCTCTGGAGCCGCCACATGCATTTGGCTCCGAATCACATCGGCTGGTCAAATCGCGATCGATTCGTTCTTTCAAACGGCCATGCTTCATCCCTCCTCTATGCCCTTCTTCATCTGAACGGTTATCCTGTTTCCCTTGACGACATCAAACAGTTCCGTCAGCTCGGAAGCATCACGCCGGGACATCCCGAAAATCACATTACGCCGGGTATCGACACGACGACCGGTCCTCTGGGACAGGGTATTGCCAATGCCGTTGGTTTTGCGATGGCCGAAACCCACCTCGCTGCTCGCTATAACAAACCAGGTCACAAGATTGTCGATCATTACACCTACGCCATTTGTGGCGACGGCTGTCTCATGGAAGGCATTTCCTCCGAAGCCGCTTCACTCGCCGGTCACTGGGGGCTTTCCAAACTCATCGTCCTTTATGACAACAATCACATCACGATCGACGGTACAACCGATGTGAGCTTTACGGAAGACGTCTGCAAACGCTTTGAAGCCCAGAATTGGAACGTCATTAAAGTCGAAGACGGCACGGATCTCGATGCCATTGATGCCGCGATTCGGCTTGCCAAATCACAACACGAGAAACCGACACTCATTTCTGTTCGTAACCATATCGGTTTTGGCAGCCCGCACATGCAGGATACGTCCAAAGTCCACGGATCGCCCCTCGGCCCCGATGAAATCAAACTCACCAAAGCCGCCTACGGCTGGCCGGAAGATGCACAGTTCTTCGTCCCCGAACGCGTCGATGCAAGCCGCAACGAACGCGTCGCAAAACATGATGCCGCATACGACGCATGGAAAGCCGATTTCGAAGACTATCGCAAAGAATATCCCGAACTTGCCGCAGAATTTGAACGTCGCATGAGCGGAAAACTTCCCGCCGACTGGGACAAAGTCCCCGCATTTGAAGCCGGCAAGCCGATGGCAACAAGAGCCGCAGGCGGCAAGGTCCTGAGCGCCCTTCATGCCAATCTGCCCGAACTCATGGGCGGCAGTGCCGACCTTCACGAATCCAACAAGACGTATGTCAAAGGTTCGGGCGATTACAGCAAATCCGATCGCTCCGGTCGCAATATGTTCTTCGGCATTCGCGAACACGCCATGGCTTCCATCGTCAATGCCATGGCTCTGTACGGCGGATTTATCCCCTACGGCGCGACATTCCTCGTCTTTAGTGATTATATGCGTCACTGCATTCGCCTCGGTGCCCTCGAAAAAGCCCATGCTTTCTGGGTTTGGACACACGATTCCATCGGCGTCGGTGAAGACGGCCCAACCCATCAGCCGATCGAACACTTTGCTTCACTTCGCGCCATTCCTGACTTCGTTTTCATTCGTCCCAATGACGCCAATGAAACCCTCGAAGCCTTCAAATACGCCGTCGCATCCGATCGTCCCGTCGGACTCGCGCTCTCAAGACAGAACTGCCAGACGCTCGACAGAACCGTCTATGCTGCTGCTGAAAACCTCAAAAAAGGCGCCTACACGCTCATTTCCGATGACAATCCCGAGTTCATTCTCCTGGCATCTGGTTCCGAAGTCGATGTCGCCATTGATGCCTACAACCAGCTCAAAGCCATGGGCAAAAAAGGCCGCGTCGTTTCCGTTCCCGCCAGCCGCCTCTTCTGGGAACAGGACAAGGATTATCGCGACAGTGTCCTCCCGAAATCCGTCAAAAACCGCGTCGCCATCGAAGCCGCCTGCGAAATGAGCTGGGAAAAATTCATCGGTGATGAAGGAAAATTCATCGGCATGAACACCTACGGCGCATCCGCCCCCGCCGGCCTTCTCTACAAACACTTCGGCATTACGGCCGAAGCCGTCGTCAAGGCCGTTTTGGGTTAAACTGGCGGCGTAGCCTGCTGCAACGTTCGGGGAGCAGCGGCGCGGCAGGCTGCAACTTTACATGGAGTTTTATATTATGGCCAAATACAGACAGGAAAAAGTTGCTCGCGAAGTACTCCGCGTTCTCTCTAATGCAATCTTTGAAGCCGCACAGGATCCGCGTCTCCTTCAGGTTACGATTACCGATGTCACGATGTCGTCCGACCTCTCGATCGCTTCCGTTCGATGGCTCTGCCCTCAGGAGGCCGACAGAAAAGACATTCAGCAGGGCCTCGTCAAAGCCATTCCATTTCTTCGCTCCATTATCGGCGATGAAATCGAACTGCGCCGCGTGCCTAACCTCAAATTCTACTACGATGATGCCTACGAAAAGGGGCTTCAGATGGACGCTTTGCTCGCCAAGCTTCGCGAAAACGGCGAAATGGGCAAAGATGAACCCGAGCTGGAAACGAAAATATCATCCGAAGAAGATGAACAGCTCACGCGCATGCTCGGAAAATTGAATAAGGATTTATAGGGCTCGCCTTGAGCCGCAAAAATTTGCGGCTCTACGGCTCGCTAACGCCGCTATCCCTTTGGGATA
>JAZRVP010000168.1:0-9445 GCA_045599245.1 Myxococcota bacterium | reverse complement strand
GGAACCCTCTGTTGTGCATAGCGGGTGGCGGACGCGAAGCGCCGGCCTCTGGACTGGCGAATGCACAGCCAAAGCGGCTGGAAGCCGCTGCTAATCCGCTCTTCCATAACCAATATGCCGTTTATCGTCGTCACGGTGAATCAGCCCCGGCGGCTGGAAGCCGCTGTTGTGCATAACTGGTGGTGGACGCGAAGCGGCCGCCTCTGGACTGGCGAATGCTCAGCCAAAGCAAGCGCTTTCAATTCCATCATAAGTTTACCTCGATCTAGCTTATATTCGCACCTGTCTCTGTACGAAGTTTAACATTGCTTGCGCGCTTCCTCGATTGATCCCTTGATCAAAATTGGACAAATATCCCGAATCTGTGCCTTTAATTGCTCGTTAATCGACTTACGTTGCGCATAGACCATATAAATATCTGCTATCGATCGCTGAATAGAGAGCGAAGGAAGGTATATTTCCATTTCACATAAAGTTTCCCATGAAAACACAACAGTAGAACTTCCCCAAGACCTATAACATGCCTCTCTATCCCATTCACTACGTCGAAAATGAAACATTAAATACTCAGGTAGCACTGTATTTAACATTGAGTGTTTAATTTTAAACACCGTATTATTACAAGTGATTAATAATGTCTTGTTTGTATTATTATAACCAAGACCAATTTTTTCGCCATGTGTTCTTGGATTATAAACAAAGTTATTCGGACGAACAATTAAAAATTTAGAGATGTCAGCGTTAGTTACATCTGCTTTTGTTGCAATAAGTTCTTTATTAATAGTTACGCCTATAACATCACCATTGTTAAATTGTAAATCATTATTATACTCAAACGATTGTTCAATTAATTCGCCTAATCGATATTGTTTTAATTGTGATGAATTAAAACAATGCATTTGCTTCTTTCGTAAATCCTCGATATATCCGTCGCAAGCCAGCTTCAAATCCTCCAACCCTCGCTCGTAGCTCGCTTGATTCGCCACCAGCGCTTTGTAAATATCCACATACTTCTGTTGAATCGATATGGGGGGAAGTGGAATTTCGATGTTGCAGAGATCATCCCAATTATAGAATTCTGTTGAACTTCCCCATGAATTCGTAATAACATAACGATCAAATTCAGAACGGTTAAAGTATATATATAACCAATAAGCAGATAATTGTTTCTTGCATTCCTGCTTGATTCTAAAAACGACATAATCTTCAGTGCAAATCACTGGCTTTTCGCCGTTATTATAAGCGATACTAAATTTGCTACCATTCCTAGATGTTCGATGATTAAAAACGAATTCATCTGGCTTAACGATTTGAAATTTAGTCAAATCCCGTGAAGAAATATCAACTTTTGTCGGCATAAATTGCTTTAAATTGTTTACACCGCGAACATCTTTTTCATCAAAGTCTAAACAAGTGTTTCGATTATCGAGTTTCTCAATATAATCACCTAATTTATACTTTTTCAAAGCCATATCATTCCCCCGATTGTGTTTTTGAAATAAGTTGAGTGTGGGCGCCGCAGGCAGAGGGGGTAGCGGCGTATTGGCTTTGCCAATAGCCGCGCAGGGGGAGACTTCCCCCTCCCAGAAAATACACAGCCTTATCTGGCAAATGGGTAAGTATTTGCGTCATATTATTCAATACCATACCCAATCCCCTTAAACGCTTTGAGCAGCATTTTTTGTGACTGTTTTTCGAGAGCCATGAGGTCGTGCATTTCCTTTTGGATGCGTGCCATTTCGGCGGGATAATCGATGTCGAGATCGTGGTCGACAAATTCGATGTATTTGCTTGGTACGAGCGAATAATTGTTGGCTTTGAGTTCATCGATGCCAACAGAGCGGTAAAGCTCGGGCAGTTCGTAGTGTGTGCCGTCGGTGCCTTTTGCCTGCCATGTGTGATAGATATCGGCGGCGCGCTGAATTTGCTCGCTGTCGAGGCGCACTTTCTTTTTCTGTTCGTTTTTGACGGGGTTCTCGGTCCACGTGCGCAGATCCATAAACAGAATTTCGTGTTGTCGATTGCGCAGCGTGCGCCCGTGATACGAGCCACCTTTCTTGTTCATGTTCAAGATCCACAGGGTCACGCTGATGTCCGTCGTAATGAACAATTCCCTCGGCAACACGATGATGGCTTCGACGCGATCCTGCTCGATCAGTTTTTGACGAATGATCGGTGCGGTACCGTCGTTGTCGCCCAGTGCGCCGTTTGCCAGCAGGAACCCTGCTACACCCGACACAGGTCGCAGGTGCGAGAGCATGTGCAGGATCCACGCATAGTTTGCATTGCTTTCGGGCGGCAGGGCAAAATCGGCCCAACGGTGATCGGTTTTGAGATTGTCGTTATACCAGCCTTTGAGGTTAAACGGCGGATTGGCCATGATATAATCGAAATGCAGGCCCTTATGTTGATCACTTGTAAATGTGTTATCCGCTTCCTTGCCGAGGTTATGGCTAAGGCCGCGCAGGGCGAGGTTCATTTTGGCAAGGCGGTAGGTAGCGGGCTCTTTTTCCTGGCCGTAGATGTTGACACGCGAAATATCGCCCTGTTTGGCACGAATGAGATCGGTACTTTGAATGAACATACCGCCGGAACCGCAACATGGGTCATACAGCGTGCCGTCAAACGGCTCAACCATCGTGGCGATCAACTGCACTACATCGTGCGGCGTGTAAAACTCGCCTTCTTCTTTGGTGGCATTCACGGCGAATTCTTTCAAAAAGTATTCATACACATAGCCGATCAAATCGCGATGTTCGCCAAATTGCTTGTGTGAAATCTTATTGACCTCATCAACGACTTTTTTAATGTCATTGGATGCAAGATTGCGGGCAGTAAACGTACCTTCCACAAAACAGCCTTTGAGCTGCGGCACTTCGGTGGCGATGCGCTTCAAAGCCGTGTCGAGTGCGATATTCAGCTCGGACGCCGGTGTATTGATGAGGGTATTCCACTGTGCTTCTTTGGGAAGTGGAAAGGTGCCGTCGGCAAAAGAAGCGTCTTCAAAAAACGCAGCAAAGATCTGCGGATCATCGGGATCAAGTCCTTCTGAAATGAGCTTATCGCGCAACACCTGCACGCCATTCTCATATTTTTCACCGATGAACCGCAAAAAGATCATCGTCAGCATGAGATCGCGTTTTTCAAAGAAGGAACCGGAATTTTTGGCCTGCCGCAAAATGTCGCGGCACTTAAAAAGAATGTCGTCGATGTTCAGCGGCTTTTCAGCCTTTGCTTTTGCCATATCCACACTCCATCGCTGGGGAAATCGTTCAAATCAGTTTCATGCCTTGCTGACATTCCAAGCAGACAACCAACATGTCTGGACATCATTATAACATGATTTGCACGAATCTGTCGTGGAGATGAGTGGATGTGCTACAAAGAAAAAGTACCGGTGTATTTGCCAAAGGCAAATAGCCGGCGCCGCGAAGCCGTATCGGCCTTTTGCCAACAGGTAAAGCGTCCGGGCGTATTGAGCGAGTAGAGTTGAAAAATTTGCGGCTAAAATAAATATTTTGATATTGCTTCGCCCATGCCTGCGCTATCTGCAATACGCCTTCGCAACGCTCGCTATCGGCAGAGCCGAGACGCGTGCGTTTTTATTTTTTGTCGATGGCGGCGCGGATTGCTGCGTGTGTCTGGTCGATCGTGCCGGAGGCGTCGATGACGTGAAGATCTTCAATGCTCTGCATGCGCGAGAGGTGATCATAGGCATGCCAGCGCAGATCGCGCACTTCTTGGGAATCCGGAAACGGTTCCTGTTTTTTTGCGGCGCGTTCCAGCATCATATCATGCGGGAGCCAGAGAAGAATCTGGCAGGACGGTTTTGGAAACGAGAGTGAAAGTGCCTTGAATATGGCTTCTCCCCACATAATGTCGGGGTATTTGAAGGTCAGATCGAGGCAGGCGTCATGGACATATCGATCGCATATTACGACGTCGTATCTGTGTTCCAGAATGCGAAGTTTAATGGCCCATTGCAGGAAAGAATCGGTGATAGCGGTTGTAAGCCAGACGGGGGGAGGGACAGTCAAGGCGTGGGCGACTGCCGTTTCGTGACTGTTTTCGGGCTTCTTTGGTGTGACGAATTGTTTGACACGGCGGCCGAGTGAGGCTGCTTTGCGGATGACGTTTTTGACGCTTTGAACTTCGTGCGAATAGCCCGGACGATACCAGAAAACGGTGCAGGTCTTTCCCTGGGAAATGAAATATTGTCTGATGAGTTCGATGTGAGTTGATTTGCCGGCGCAGTCGACGCCGGAGAGTGTGATGATCATGGCGTGTGTTTGGGTGAGAGAGAAGGGGCAAAAGAAAACCCACCGCGAGGCGGTGGGTTTGAAAACAAGCGAACCGGAAATGATTATTTTTTTCGGATGGGAGGCGGATTTCCAGCTTTTGAAATACGAGCCTGATGTTCGGCAAGAGGCAGGGCTTCGATCTGTCCGTTTCCTGTGAAGCCGATGATGACGAAGAGGTCTGCACGGCCGGAGGCTTCGAGTTTTTTGAGTTCGTTGAAATGATCTTTGGTAACGCCGCGAAGGGCGAAAGCCGGATTGTTGAGAGCTTCAAGGATTTTTTGTGCAGCGAGATGATCGTCGAACAGCATGAGCTGTGTTCCCTGACCCCAAATGTTGCCTGTAGCTTTGCCATCATCGCCAATGGCCATAATGGCATGATAGGGTTCGCCGGGAGCGTCGGGACCGGGGCAGCACTTGGAAATGTCAAAATCAAATTCTTCGTTGTTTTTCATTTCGTCGGACATGTAAATACCTCAGCGTAAAAGAGACAAACCAGAAAGTCCTGAAAACCAGGGGGTTAAAGAAGTATCACCCCGAAAGGTGCGAAAACGCGGCCGAATATAGGATAATAAAGCGCGGCGATCAATCGGGAAGAACGAAATCGTCGGCGGGAGCGGGGGCAGCCGCCTTTGAACCACCGGCTTTAGTTTTTGATTTTGAAGTCTTTTGGGATTTTGGTGCGGGAGTATCGGAGATGACGACGGCTTTATTTGCGATGATGCCGTCGCCGAGGACGACGGGTTCCGGGGCCAGTGGGCCTGAACCGGCGGCGGCCGGTGCGGCGATGACGACTTTAGTCAGCTGAATGGCCTCAGAAAATGCTTCATTGAGCTGAAGCGTTTTGCGTTGTGTTTCATAGCCGTCGAGGACGATGACAAAGGCAGATGTATCCGATGATTTTGCGAATTTTTTCTGTTCAATGGGGGTGAGACCGAGAAACAGTCCGTCTTTATAGACCTCGGCTCCTGAAGGGGTGGTGAACAGGCTGAAATAAATGTTTTGTTCGTCATCCTTTGCGGCTTTTTCCGTTTCGGTTTCGGCCTGTTCTTCCTGAGCACGAATGGCGGATGCATTGATATGCTTGATTTCGCGAGCCTGAGCTTCGCGATATTCGATGTTGGCGATGGTTTTTCGCTGGTTGTCCAGGAGGGTAAAGAAGCTGAAAGCCAAAGCAGCGAGGCCAGTCAGAACGGCGACAACGACGAAGGCGTTCATGAGTTTGGCCGAAGATTTTTTCTTTTCGATTGCTGCCTGATCCACGACGCTCATTTGAGCGACGCTCATCATACAAGAACCTGTGGGAACGACGGGAGGATTTGGGGCTTGTGCCATGACGTTTTTACCTCAAAGAAAGAAAAACAAAACAGGGAAATATTTTAACCATAAACAGTAAAGAGGTCTATTGCAAAAATGCAATAATGGGATGGCAAGGTTACTGTTCAGTCAGGGGTAATTCGCAAATCTTTTGAAAAATGAGCAGAGTATTTCGCCAGTCTAAGGCAGAAATTGACGAGAACCGGGACCTCGGCGGGGAACAAGGGTTAGGCAGCTCCAAATACTTATATCAACTAAAAGTATTGCGGATGCTTAAGGGCTCGGCCCTTAAGCGGGATTCGGGGCAGAGCCCCGGCTGAATAGTAACATGGCGAGCGGTGATAGAATAATTGACAAAAAAAAAGAGTGCGTGTAGGTTCAAAAGAACTGCGATATGAAACGCGTTATGGCGTTTTCGCCTTTATTTAGCTCTTTTTAGTCATAAAATTCATAAATCAATCCCGTAAGGAGGAAACGATGGTTAATCGTCGTAGTATTCTGACGTCCGTTTTTGCTGGCTTTGTGGTGTGCATGGCTTATGGTTGTTCCCCGACTTATCCTGAGTGCTATGAAGATGCAGATTGCAAGGCCGAAGTAAGCAACAAGTCAAGTGATGAGTACTGTCTGAATGCCAAATGTGCGGAATGCCGCAATGATGAACACTGCTCAAGCAAAAAAGATGAGAGCTATATTTGCAATAGCGGCAGCTGTCAGCGCATTAATGGTTACTGCAATCCCGATGCAGGCATCAACTGCCCGGCTCATCAGAAATGCCGCGATCGCCGCTGCGGTCCCGAGTGCTATCCTGAATCGGTCGCCGAGGATTGCCCTGAAAATTACATCTGCGAAAATAACCGCTGCGTGCCCAAACCCGAATGTCTCGTTGATGAAGACTGCCCGGATGGAAAAATCTGCAAGAACCAGCACTGCGTTGATGCACCTGTCTGCCAGATGAGCGTTGCTTACTTCGATTTCGATGAAGCAACCATTCGTTCCGATGCCAAATCCACCATCGAATCGAATGTCGAATGCCTCAAATCCCGCAGCGATGTCAGTGCCGTTCAGGTCGTTGGTCACTGCGACGAACGCGGTACCGAAGAATACAACATGGCACTCGGCAAACGTCGTGCAGATGCCACTAAGAACGTCGTGAGCAAACTCGGCTTTAAGAGCGTTTCCGCAAAATCTCGCGGCGCAATGGATCCCGTCGTCAACGGCGCTTCCAGCGAGTCCGAACATCAGCGAAATCGTCGTGCCGAATTCGTCATCAATCCGTAATTCGTTTTCTATGATGGCTTAAAGCGCCCTCTTCGGGCGCTTTTCTTTTGGTCGGCTTTCTCATGAATCAAGACGATCTTCATCCCAGCGATGAAATCCGCAAGTTCCCCCCAGGCTTCGTTTATCATCCAGCCTCTGAACCGCCGGTTTCTCGCCGTGAATGCATTACCGTCAAAATCTTTTCCTGGATTATTGCCATCCTCCTTCATTGCGGCTTTTTTTATGTCGCCGGACTTATCGTCGAATATGCTTCCGCCGATGTAGAAATCACCATGAACTGGTCCGAAGAACCACTCACAGGCTTCGGTATGATGGATATTTATGAAGAGGAAGAAGCCGTCGATGTGCCTCCGACTCAGGTCGATGCCGATGAGGATCCCTTCGAGGAAGAACCCGATGAAGTCATTGAGCCGTCTCTCGATCCCGATTCGATCGTCATCCCGGAGCCTGAACCCGAACCCGATCCCAATGCAGAGCCCGATCCCGAGGCAAAGCCCGACGAATCCGTTCCTGCTTATGACCTGACCCGGGATAAAAAACGACTCGAAGCCGTTCGCAGTGATGTGGGGTCCATGCCCAATCTGCACGTCCTTGCGCCGGGAAATGCCAGGCTTATCGTTCTCATTCGCAATGATCGCGTTAAAGGATGCCGTTTTGAAAATTCGATTCGCCGTCTCTTTAAGGCTTTTCCGGATTACCGGTTTACTCTCGGCGCTTCCGATATTGATCCCGTCAATGATATCGATGCCATGCTTATAGCCACGGCAAACCCGAATCTTTATGCCGAGACATTTCTCGTTGTGGCGCATCGCATTCCCGGCGACAAGCTTCGAGAATATATCGGGGCTTCATTTCCGACGAGCCTGAAATGGGAGGAGCACAACCATCGTCCGCTGGCTGTTCCGGACAATACGGATGGCAAATATCATCCGAAATCGGGAATTTACAAGCGTGCGGTGTATCTTTCCGACGAGCACACGGTTCTGTTCTTAAAGCCCGAAGTGCTTCCGACGCTTGAGGTTGCGCACGTCGATGCCATTGTTAAGGCTCGCGATGACGAACTGGAAAACAATGACGAAAAAGCCGAGACATTTCTACAGTCATTGGGGGCGATTTCGACGAGTGATTCGGTCAGTATGCCGACGCTTTTCATGATGGTTCAGGGGATTGAAAGCATCAATTTGGGGAGTGGATTTCCGGCTTTTGAGACGCCGAAGGCGGTAATGGCATCGCTCTCGACGGCCGACAGGCCGCATCTGAACATGGAAGCGACGTTTGGGGATGAAAAATCGGCGAAGGCATTTGTCGATGTGTGGCCGGATATTTTGTCGGCAGCCGGAGGCCTTGGAATCCCCGGGCTAGGGGCTCTTCTTGGGGGGCTTGCGCTTGCACCTGAAAAAGAAAAAGTGCTGATTACGGGGGATTTGAACGGAACCATGATTGGGCTTATTCTGATGTTTGCTGCGCAGCATTTGGAGAAAAACGCGTGACATATTTCGGTTAAGATGTCATTTGAGGGCGGTCTTTTCGGTGTGTGGCCGTTTTGATAGTGGCGGTTTCGTGTTGGCTGGAATGAGCAATGGCGATGAATATGTGGAAAAAAACGGTATCCATTCTGATTTTTGGTTCGCTTTTGTGTGCGGGATGTTTGCCAAAAAAAGAAGTGGCGGTCGATCCCGATGGCGTACTTGGATACGTCGATGATGAAGTTCTTGATGAGGCTGATTTTGAGCTTTCGCAAGGATGGATGCCGGCATTTGTGCGTCAGATCGAGAGCAATTCGGTCATCGAAGTGACACGTTTCTGGAGCCTGATGAGAGTCATGCTGATGTCACATGAAGCCTATGACAAGCATTATTTGACGGAGGCAGAACGGAGTCTTGCGATAAAGGAAGCTCTGGCCGAGTACAACCGGAAGAATTTTTCGTTTCCGAATTTTGTCGTCGAGGACAGTGAAATTGATGCGTATATGAAGTCGCATCCGGATGAATTTGTGGAGCCGATGGCGTTTACGGTCAATTATGCGCTTGTAAAAAATGAGTCATCGATACCGGCTCTGATTGCGGGGTTTGGGCTCGCGAGCGGAGCCCAGATGGGTTACAATTTTGTCGATCCGCCCGAGCTTGAAAAGATTTACAACCAGCAGGGGCCGCTCGTTACGAATGAAGGCGGTCATCCGATGAGCGCCAAAAAGTTTAATTTTGCCTATTTAATGAATGTCCGTGAGAACTTGGAAGAGCAGGCGCAGATGGGGCCTTTTACGGCGGATGACGGCCTTCTGTTTTCGTGTCCCAAAGCGATTGAAGTTCTCAAGACGGCGCCCTTGGGGCAGCCAATCAATCATTCGATCGAGTGTTCAGGCAGCTGGAAGGCGTTTGTCATTCCGGAATGGCGCCGGGAGACAGCCCCGATGACTCCTGAAAAAGCGCGCCAGGTGGCGACAGAAAAGATATTGGCTGAGCGTCGCGAGGCTTATTTGAGCCAATATATCGAAGAGCAGATGCGCAAATAGAGTCGTTTTAGCGGCTCCCCCCAAAAAACCTCGCCGGGCG
>JAZRVP010000167.1:0-14607 GCA_045599245.1 Myxococcota bacterium | reverse complement strand
TCAGGCGCCTGGGCTCATCGAATCTGCTCACGCAAAACCAAAAAAATGGCCAGGCAGCTCGAAAGGCTTATACCAACATAAATATTGAGGATTCCAAAGGACTCAGTCCTTTGGCGGGGTCCGGGGCAGAGCCCCGACTGTAATGTCTGGGGCAGAGCCCCGGAAAAAAAATTAATTAATATTCTTTAATCTCAACTTTTTCGATGATTGTTCGATCGTATTTGGCGGGATGGAGGGCGCGATCGATAATCCCGGGATGAACGACAAAGGCTTTGACATTGGCTGGATCCGGGCCAACTGTTAATCCTGCCAGCTGTCCGTCTGCCGTAAACAACGGATAACCGTTTCTTGCCGTCAGATTGGTCGTGCCATACAGGTGGCTTTGCTCAATACTGATGACATGTTGGGTCAGACTTTCATACATCGTGTTGGGATTGAGCAGTATATATATAATGCCGGGCATTGGAACATCGGCATCAAATATTTCAACCGGCTCAATTTCGCTGAAACCCTGTGTCGATATAATGGCAACATTCTGGGCATCATCCCGATATTCAAGAACAGCCGGATGTCGTTTTCCGGATATATCGATTTCAAAGGTTATGCTGTTGGTGAGCCAGTCGGCTGTCGTCAGATAGTATTGTCTTTCCGAGACATATTTGGGTTTAGCTTTTTCTTTTTTATGAAACGGGCTGCTTTTATTGTCCAGACCGCGATTGAAAAAGCTCCTCGATTTGACGGAGGTAGGGGCTTCAGGCGGCAATTCAAGTATCGCATCCTTGGGAATGATTTCTCGAACGGCTTCCGGTGTCACGGCAACGACTGCTCCGTCAAACGATACGCCGTTTCTTGCATATTGATGGGCTTTGTCCTGGTGGCAGTAGAATAAAAAGACAGCCTTCTCAAGTCGTTGTTTGAGGGCATTGAGCTTTGTGTCTGTCATCACGAGCTGTTCCATGGTGACACGTGATGATTCGACGCGCTGCGGCGTTTTGGGAAGTTCGGCATAGGCCGAACCGGCTGTCAGTAAAATGGCCATAATGGCCGCAATTATCGTCCATGATTTCATTTTTGCTCTCCTTGTGCGCGGCGTATTGTGCGAAGCACAATAGACGCGCATCCCGCATGGCGTATTGGCCTTTGGCCGATAGCCATGCCCACCCATAAGCATTCGATTATTCCAGCTCTCCCGCGACATTCCAGCGGAGATATTCCAGGCGTTCACTTCGATCAGAATATGTTGCACAGGCGTGCATCAGTTTGACGAGTGCTGCTTCAAGCCGCATTTCGCCACCGCTGATGGCTCCCGCATCCTGAAGAACTTTGCTGTTTTCATACAGATTGAGGTCGATTTTTCCAACAGAGGCATTGGCTACGAGTACATCAATGCCAAGGGCCGTTGCCCTTGATACAAACTGTGCTACATCGCCCGTTTGACACGGAACCGTTCCAACTCCAAACGGAATGAGGACAATGCCGTCAAGTTTGCGGTCTCCGGAAATCAGTCGTTCCAGCATTCCTGCCTGTAATCCCGGCGTCACATGAAGGACCATGACGCTGGCGTCGAACTTGGGATTGCATCGAAAGGGCGCTGACGGGCGTCGTATGTGTTTGCCCAGGGTGATGTCGACACCCAGTTTGGCCAGGGGTTCACATCCCGGCGAATCAAAGGCATGATAGGCTCTCGTATTGACTTTGCACGAACGGCATCCGCGAAGAAGCATGCCGTCAAAACAAATGCCGACTTCCGGAATGTTCAGGGTTGCGACTTCGATTGAATCGGCCAGATTTCTTCTCGCATCATTTCGCAGGGCACCCAGGGGACGCTGAGCGCCTGTCAGAACAACCGGTTTGTCGAGGCCTTCCAGGGCAAAAGCCAGGGCTGAGGCCGTGTACGGCATCGTGTCTGTGCCATGAACCACGATAAAACCATCGTATTGCTGGCGGTTGTCTGCAATCATGCGTGCCAGTTCAGCCCACTGCTTCGGGCCGATGTCTGACGAATCCAGATTGCACAATATCGCCGAATCAATGCGCGCAATGCCTGCATATTCCGGCAGCTGTTCGACCAGGGCTGTCGCATAATGACCGGGTTCCAGGTGATCTTCGCCCTCCATCCCGATCGTGCCGCCTGTATGGATTAATAATATCTTCTGCATCATTGTTGTCTCGGAGTATGGGGGGCTATTCTGTCTGTTCTGTATCGAAACTTTCCTTGCCTTCTGACTGGCGCAGGATATTGCGAATGACAAAGAATAGCTTGTAAATTGTGAAACACCAGAAGCCGATAAGAACGAGTATCAGAGCCATCCGTTTCCACAGGGAATGCGGGGTGACATCGGCTTCGATGATATAGCCTTCTTCACAGACAGTGGATGGATCCTGATAGACGCCGCCAACGGCCAGCACTTCACCCGTTTCAAGTGTCGTCAGGCTGTAGATGTTCTCGATGACATCCGTCGGAATGAGCTCGAGCTTGGACATGTCTCGACCCGTCGTGTAGATCGCTCCGCCTTCTCCGGCAAAATAGATTTGAAAACGATCCTTTTGCTCCGCAATCGTGCACGATGTGATGTCAAAATCGAGATTGTATTTCAATTTGGCCCATCGCGATAACGAGTTCTGCGAACGATACATGAGACCGTTGTCGCCAACGGCAATTCCGAATGATCCGTCTTCCGAAAGGCATACATCCCGAAGGGTCAGATTGGATCGCGTCGTGACCTGTGTCCAGGTTGCTCCGTAATCTTCCGAATACAGAATTGAGGCATTGTCTCCGACGGCAACGGCATTGGAACCCGCCGTCGCAACTGCATGATAATCCGTGATCCGATCGCGGCGCCACGACCATTTCTTCCCGTCTTTGCTCATCAATATCAGGGGGTCTGACGACGATTCGGCTTCATTGCCTATCCACCATTTGCCCGATGAATGATGGCTGAATTTCGAGTGCGTCGGATCAAATCCGACTTCTGACGACCAGAAATCGCCGGCTTTCAGACGCCATACACCGTCTTTGACTTTTTCCGTGGAAAGCTGAACAAATTTTCCGTCGATGCATGAGGCATCGGATACGCCTTTTGTTTCTTTTTCCCCTTCATAAAACGTCAGATTTGAGCCGTCCAGACCCGCCACCTGACCATGACACGACAGGAGTTCAAACGAATTTCCCGCGTCTTTTATGGCCGTCGTGATGACAGAACCTTTCATCACGATCTTGTCGTTTGTCAATACCGCTGTTTCCAGACCTTTGTCTGTTTTGACACCTAAATAGATGTCATTGCCGTCGGATGTAATGCGGAAAAGTTCCTGACCGGGTTCTGCGCATGACAGCTTTTCCGGGGCACCTGTCGGCATCTTTCGATAGACGCAGGCTTTGTCGATGAGATAGCCGAAGGCTCCTGTGATGGTTCCGTCGATTATTCCATCGGGAAGGAGGTGCCATTGACCGTTTCCGTACAGGTCTTCGATGGCTTTTCCTTCGTGATCAAAGGCCCAGACGAGATCGCCTGACTTGGACATCTCGATCTTGTGAATGGGGCGTGTCAGGCCTGTTTCTTCTCGATGAAATGTATAGCCCGCATCCATGGAACGATAGATTGTGCCGTCACCGACGGCGGCAAGTCCAACCGATCCTCTTGCCGAATCGACGCGAAGGGGTAATTCGCGATCGGCAATGGCCATGGCATAAACAACCGAACGCATGGGTTCCCACAGAGAGGTCTTCACGCCGGCATCGGCCGGCGCATCCTCTATGCGATCGATATGGGAGTCATCTCCCGCAAGAACGACTTTGAGATATCCCGCCTTCTGCTCGCCGGAACTCATCGCGATGGAGCGGTAATGATAGCTGTCGTTTCGCGAACGGATGTAACATTTGCCATTGACGGCTTCGCAGAAGCCCCATAATCCGTACGCACCCGCAAAGACAAAGCCTTCGCCAAATTCTTTTGACACCGAAATGTCGTAGATCGAACGTTCCGACGGCGCTTTTCTCGTGCGCCACGTCTCTGCGTTATCTTCCGTGATGAGCATCGTTCCCTTTTCGCCGGCTATGACGCCGGTTTTGGGGCCTGTAAAGGCTATCGTGCGAAGTGCACGATGCTTGACATGAAGCTCGCGCCGGCTCCACGAAAGGCCGTCTTGACTCGTCAGCAGAAGACTTTCGGAGCCGACCGCATAAAATGTTCCGTCGTGATACGTGACATCAAATATGTCTTCCTGGGTATTGCGTTTTAAGGCTTCAAACAGTGCGGCTTCAACACTGTTCCCGGCAATGATGTCCCTGATAACTCCGTACGAGGCATAAGAACCCGTGATTCTCTGTATTGGCCCAAACTGGCCGTCTTCACCGGCTTTGGATACGACGATTGCACCTTTGCTGCCGACGCCGACCCATGTCTTGCCATCGTCCGATACGGCTGAGGCATAGAGGTCGGCTTCATAATCAATTCCGGGAACATCATCACTTGGCCAGGTTTCCCACCTCGGATGATCTGACTTCAAATCATATCGTGCGACGGCGCCTTTGCTTCCCGTCGCGACAACTGCTCCGGGAAGTTTCGTCAGACCGTACCAGTTTCCCGATTCCGGCGCCACATCTCGCGTCCAGGACGCATCTCCCTCCCGTCGGTGCATCAAAAGTGCGCCGGCTGTGAACCATTGGTCGCCTTCCCGAAGAACGGCGTTGAACCTCATGCCCGTATCAATGCGAGACGGTGTCCAGCCCTCTCGATTCGAATACGCCGTTTCTATCAGACCCTCACGCCCTACCGCGATCATCCTCGGCGATGTCACATCGCCGGGTTCCGGATTCGTGAACGTCGCATCCAAAATATCCTGCGATATCGTTAATGCATTCGGAGATGGCTTGTAGGATTCACCGCCAACCCAGCCATCTGTTCCGCCAAACACGATTAACGAGCCGTCCGGACTGTCCGTGATCGTCGATATCGACGACTGAATGGGCAGTTCAGCTTTGCGCCACGTCAGGCCGCCGTCTATCGAATGAAGAATTACATTTTCATCGCCAACCGCCATCGCCGATCGGCCCTTCAAGGCTTCGACATCGCGAAGCGTCGCATGGGTTGAGGTGTCCGACTGAATGACGGCTCCGTCCGGCATGATCTGCAGGGCTACACCGCCTTTGCCCAGTAACGACGTCTTTCGCTTGCGATCCGCCGGCGACATGTCATCACAAAAGACTGTCCCGTACTTCTTGTTGTAGTAATCGCGGACCTGCTGATACTTCTTCTGTTCCGTTTCATCAAACCGGCGAAGCCGGCCGCTTACCTTCAAGGGCTCAATGCCTGTCCCCGAACCAAACTGCGGAGACGTCTGCTGCATGAAGCTCGCAAATCTCGAATTCTCCATCGGCTCCTGGACATAGATGCTGCTGCCCATCATCTCGTACACAAGCATCTGTGCCGTTCCGCTTATGATCGAATCCTTCTTCTGTATCCCGATGTGATGAATCGGAATTCCGCTCACTTCGCTGTAACGATTGTCCTCAAATTTTTCCTCTTTGGACTGGGTTTCACCCTTGCTTGCAAGTCGATAATCCTGCGAATTGCCGAGTGAAATCGCTTCGGAACTCGAGAAAAAGTACGAAATATCGTCCCTGTTTTGATAAACATAATACGGAACATAGCCGGCAACACCTACCAAAAGCAAAAATGCCAGAATGGACGGCCGCTGATTTTTCTTCTGCTTCTTCCATTCTTTGCGAATTGCCTTGACCTGCGCTTCATCTACTTCCGTTCGATATTTGTCCAGAACTCGCGTCGTGACATCCGTTCCGTTCATCACGCCAAGTGTCGGCGCCGCCGGCGATTCCTCAAAAAAGGAGGAATCGACATCCTCCTCTTCGTATTCTTCGTCCTCTATTTCGCTGTAATCGTCATCCTGAGCCGCTTCGACAGGCTCTTCAATGGGTTCGGACTGCTTATTCTGCTCGTTTTCTTCTGTCATCTGATGATGTCTCGCTGCGGTTTTCTTTGGGGCAGAGGTCCGTGAAGGCCTGCTTCTTTACGGCTTTGGGCTTCTGCTCGCGTTTGTCTCTAGTCAAGGGGACCCATGCCTGCGTATCGGCGAAGAAGTGTGGGAATCGACGCTTCTTCATAACATGAGGACAGTTTCTTGCCGAATTCAAGTGCCATGGCATGGATTTGGGCCGTCGTTTCGTCATCGACATTGCCCGTCGCATAATCCAGTGAGGATATCCAGGACGAATGCTTTTCACAGTACACCGTGATCGCGGCGGATATTCGGCTGCAGTCCGTTTCTGTTGACACTGCCGCATCCAGACCTTCAAAAAATGTCACAAGCTGCTCTCCGATTGTCGCCGTCTTGCGCTCCTGAGACTCTGCTGAAGGGGCTTCTTTCGGAACATTGGCCTCTTCCGCCGCTTCTTGAGACACGCTTTCTTGCTCTTCGGAAGATGAAACATCCGCCTCCGGTGACGGTGCCTCTTCTGAACTCACGGCTTCTGCCGGATCCGCATCCGCATCCGCTTCTGATACCAACTCCGGCGTCTCTTCCGGCGCAGGTTCCAATGATTCCTGACAAAATCCTCCTATCGGGATCAGACTTGTCACAAGAGCTAGAACAATGATGCGGATCGTTTTCATGGATTTTCCTGTCTATAACCACATTGGCTTACATCGGCAAAAATGGTAGAGATATGATAAGAATGATTTGTCATTCTCACGGAGTTGTTAAAACTCCATTTTCCTACCTTATACCATTATTTTCATCAAGGATGTTACACACTATGCGCAGAAGTGGAATTCTTCTTCATCCGACAAGTCTTCCCGGACACGCCGGTATCGGTTCCATTGGGGCTCCAGCCCGTGAATTTATTCGTTTCCTCGCTGCTGCCGGTCAGACCGTCTGGCAGATGCTCCCTCTCGTTCCGACGGATGACGGCGGCTGTCCCTACAATTCGACGTCCGCTATGGCTGCCAATACGCGCCTTATCGATATCGCCGATTTGTGCAAACCCGAATACGCCCTGCTCACTCGCGATGACATCAACGATGCTCCCAACCCAGAACGCTGGGATCGCGCTGATTTCACCATGGCTCGTGTTTGGAAAAACGAGAAAATCGCAATCGCCCTCGATCGCCTCAAAAATGGTCATGATCCCGTTCATGAAGCACTTCGCGTTGAATTCGTTGCGTTCTGCAATGATGCTTCCAACTGGCTCAATGATTATGCCCTTTTTGATACTCTCCAGAACGTCCTCGATGAAGGCCCTCTCTGGACAAACTGGCCTGCCGGTCTTCGAAATCGCGATCCAAAAGCCATTCACGAGGCCGAAGTCAAATACGCTGCACAAATCGAACTGCGTAAATTCGCTCAGTTCCTTTTCAGAAAACAGTGGAATGCTCTGCGCACTATGGCGCATGAAAACAACATCAAAATCATGGGCGATGTTCCCATCTTCGTTTCCCACAATTCCGTCGATGTCTGGTGCCATCGCGACCTCTTTGAACTCGATGAAATGGGCTTCTCAGGATCCGTCGCTGGCGTTCCGCCTGATTATTTCGCAAAAGAAGGTCAGCTCTGGGGAAATCCCCTCTATAACTGGAAAAAACTGGCTTCAACCGGGTATCGATGGTGGCTCGATCGACTCACGGCTCTCAATAACCTCGTTGATATCGTTCGCATTGACCACTTCCGTGGCTTCGAAGCCTTCTGGAGTGTCCTCGCTACCGAAAAAACGGCCATCAACGGTCACTGGGTTAAAGGTCCAGGACTCGATTTCTTCAAGGCCGTTCAAAAGGAACTCCCCAATCTCGAAATCATTGCGGAAGACCTCGGCATTACGACACCGGCCGTCGACGCACTTCGAAAGGATGCCGGTTTCCCCGGAATGCGCGTCCTCCAGTTCGGTTTCCCCCTCGACGATGCAAACGACCATCATGCCCTTCACATGCATACCCAGGACAGCGTCGTGTATTGCGGAACTCACGATAACGATACAACCGTCGGCTGGTATCTCGCGCTCAACGAAGAACAACGCGACCGCGTCCGTTGCTATCTTTCCATCGATGGCAATGAAATCGCATGGCAGCTCATGCGAGCCGCTCTTTCTTCCGTCGCTGACCTCTGCATCCTCTCCGTTCAGGACCTTCTCAGCCTCGACTCTTCCGCTCGCATGAATGTTCCAGGACTCGCTAAAGGTAACTGGGCCTGGCGTATGACCGAACCTCTCCCCGGATGGATCGCCGATCGCCTCCGACGTATGATCGAAACTTACGGCCGCGCCGCATGGCAGCAGAAAAAATCACAACAAACGCCTAATGACGTTGCCTGATGTTGGGGGAGCCGGGGCCTTCCCGGCTTCTGCCGCGTTGTGATTTCTGACTTTTTCTGATAACGATCGCTTTCGACTCATTTCCCCGGAGGTCTCCCCATGTTTTCAGTTCTCGCTTTTGGTATCGGCACTCAGGAAATTATCCTTATCCTCGTCATTATCGTCGTTCTCTTCGGTGCCACAAAAATTCCTCAGCTCGGTTCAAGCATCGGACAGGGCATTAAAAACTTCAAACGTGGAATGCGCGAAGTCAAAGAAGAGGAAGAAGAAGCTCAAAAAAAGGATGAACAGAAAAAACTTGAAGAACAGAAATCCGAGCATGAGAAAAAAGACGATTGAGTGGCTTGGATATCGTTGAATTAGAATATACTTATATAACAAAATAGTTTGCTGCTAAAAATGTTTATTACTTATACTGATTATGAGCGCGTTAAATCAATGATTTATTGAGTTAAATATATATAAATACGGGATTTCAATATTTTGGATGGCTTCGGCTATTTCGCTATCGCTCAATACGCCTCGCGAGCGGTGCTATTGGCCTGCGGCCAATACACACCGCTATTTTTTTGATTTATTCACAATCTATATGTTATCCCATGTTATGACTGCCATCCGCCGATAATAGAAAAAGTGTTGTATTCTTCAATACAGGTCTGAATAATTCCCCTTTTCCTTAGGAGGGTCTGAATAATTATCATTTCTCGGCTTTCGAGTTTGCGCAAAGCCGCTCCCCTTGCCCATTTTGGGAAAGGGGTCGGGGAATAGGGGCCATTTAAACAGACATTCCCTTACGGCGAAGGGGCTAATGAGACATTAATTATACACTCCAAATTCCAATTTATTTAATATACATCGCAGGACGTACACCGACTTTCTCTCCAACCCAACGGTCGGCTACAGAGTCCCCGGATACAACAGACATTCGAAGATGAGTTGGATCCTTAAGTGTTCTCAGCCACCACCCCCTTTCCAAGGGATCAAGATCATCATTGATAACGAATCCCTCAATACTTTCTAATTTCAAATACTTCTTTGCTTCAGATTCTGACAAAAGAATAAGGGGGCCAGCTATTTTTTGACCATCAGCTTCTGTCCAGAAATTATCTTGTATTCTACCTCGTTCATCACCTGTAAAGGATTTCGTCCAAATATTCCAAAGTTGGTCATAGAGCGATGACTTCATCAAAATCCAGGTTAAATTCTCAGGGCCTTTAGAAGATGGATCATCATACGATGCATTCATTAGGATTTTCTTGCTCAACACATAAGCACCTTTATTTCCATCATTCTCTTCCAATACAATCCATTGAAGCTGGTCGGCATTATAACTCGTATTAAATCTATCATCATATTTGGAAATATCCGACCAGCCAAATGTAATCACATCCCCCTGCTTCAACTGATCTGGCGTTACACAGGTATATGCTTTGGTCTTTTCATCATATTTATGAATCAAACATGAACATCTATGGTCTGTCCTCGTCCAGCCATGCGATTCATCACATACACATGCATCCATTTCCGTATTATAAAGCCAATGATTGGTTTCATCACAAACGCAGTTGTCGGCTGGCCCGGTCCATCCATAATTCCAATTGCATACACAAATGTTGGTATCTTCAATCCACTTTTGCCTGGCAACGCATACGGCTTTTGTTTCACAAGTGCCATTTACAGGCACCTCACCATCTGGGCAGGCACACCCGTCGCCACTTATCTCCCACCCCTTGGCTTCATTACAAACACAGCTTCCAACATTGCCCGTCCAGCCTTGTTTGCTATTACATTCACAGGTATTTGTCGCTTCAATAAGACTTTCTTTCCGGGCATCGCATACTTCGCACACGCCAGCTCTGTTCGATAGCCCCGGTGCGCATTCACACGACGAACCCTTATCGAGCCACCCTTTTGTGCCATCACAGCCGCAAATATTCGCTTTTTCAATATAAGTCTGCCCAATCTTCTGGTCGCAAACCGCCTTCGGCTCACACATATTGCCGATCAAAACCGTACCTGCCTTACAGGTGCAGCTCCCCACCTCGCCCGTCCAATTCTCATCTTCATTGCACGCACACGAATTGGTTGCTGGATCATAGATTTCTTTGATCGGTGTGCACCCCTCAATCGCCTGGCATTCCCCGTTCACAAGGATATATCCCGTTTTGCACGCAAATGAACACACAGCCTCTGTCTCATAAGTACAAATCGAATCTGCATGGGCGACAATGGCACACGCATTTTCATCCGTCAAATCGACCAGTTTGCCGTCGCTGCATTTGGCCTTGTTTGTTCCTTTCGCATTACAGGCAACTTCGCCATGCTTGATCTCATCGACATTGCCGCAATTAAAATACGCACGACAAATATTGAGTTTCGGGTCGCAATAGGGCTTTGAGCTGTCCTTAACCGCGCAATCCACGCCTTCGCTCAACACGCCGTCTGCTTCTGCCGAACACGTCCGAAGGACATTATCATCACAAACGACTTCATTTTTCGCAATCAAACCGCCCTGCCATTCACAATCCCCGGAATGCGGCGTTTTACAGCTAAATCCGGCTTCTGCACTGGTGTCTGCAATGCATTTCTGCTTCGCATCAATGCAGTTTCCGCCTTCTATCACAGATGTCACACCATCATTACACACAACAATATTGCCATCTTTGCAGCCATTCTGCCCGTCTGTAATGTCACCACAGTCACGACGCACACATGTCCCTTCAATGCAAATGCCTTTTTCACATGCTGCACCGGCGCTCATCGAGCCGTCATCCTGACATGTCACAACCTGGCTATTCTCATCACACGCTTTCTGGCCGGCCAGCAGATTATTTTGCCCAAACTTACAAACGACTACTGCTGATTTGGCGACACATGCCGGGGCACCGTTTTCATCAAAACCACAAACTTCGTTTTCACCACATTTCTTTGTATTCACCACCAAGTTATGGTCGCATGTCGTCAATTGACCATCGATACACGATGTTACACACGCTTTCTTGGCGACACATGCCGGGGCACCATTTTCATCAACACCACATACTTCGTTTTCACCACATTTCTTTGTACTCGCTGCCAAATTATGGTCGCATGTCGTCAATTGGCCGTCTTTACACGAGGTTACACACTCTTTCTTGGCGACACATGCCGGCGTACCGTTTTCATCAAAACCACAAACCTCGTTTTCACCGCAAGTATCCATAATTGCCTTGCCGTTGTCACAACGCGTTGCTTTGCCATCCTTACAAAGCTGCATGCACGCATCAGACGACAATTCAAGACATGTTGCTTTTCCTTCATTGTTATTTCCGCAACTTTTACCTTCTGCGGTGCAATCGGTCTTTTCAGACCATTGGGTATTCTGGCAAATCATTAATTGACTGCCGTCGCATCGCGTTTCATTGTCCGCACAAACTGCCTTCCATGAATCTGATTCATTACATGCCGCAAAAATCGTCATCACTGCGCAGAGTGAAAATACAAAATTCTTTTTCATATCTCCCCCTTAGGGAACCTCTGAATAAAAGTTAATTGTTTTTTTTCCCAGGGCTATGCCCTGAATCCCGCTCTAAGCATGGGACATTTTATAACAAATCGGCTTTAATGCTCAAGATTATGAATTTTGACCTAAAGTAACTTTTTTGAAAAAATAATTTAAAAAGTTGGGAATTTTCTGAATTCAATTCGTTTTTTATTTGTCGGCCAATGGTGGCCCTCTTAGCGAGGTTGCGATATGTCCGACAAAAAGTACGATTCTTATGTTATGAAGAAACTCCCAGATGGCTGGAATTATACAGCCCAATGGCTGAATTATGACGTAAACAGCCCGGAAAAGCTCAAAGAGGTGATTTCTGACTATCATAAACATGTTTTTCCGCGCAAGAGGTAAAAGATTTTGAATTGATTGATGAACGCTATTACCGTGGACGATTAGCCAAAAAACATGGCTTGTCTACATTGGCTTTTGTTATGGCTCTGTTTGCAAAAGCAGGTGGATATGAACAAGGCTCTAAATCAAAAGTTGGAGCTAAAATGCTGACGAGAGGCTATCAAAATGTGATGGATGTCATTGCCGGGATGCGGATAATGAGAGCAATTCAAAATGAGTGAAATCACATAAATAAAGATAAACGTGCGGCATAAGATGGTTGTTGGATGAATTATTGAACAAATGTACCTATTTTTGTTACTGTAAGAAAATGGGAGAGGATAGCTGTATTCTGAGAAAATTCACTTGAGAAAAATATAAATCAAATCCATATCACACCACGTGTAGCTGAGCATGGGATGATTAGGTGTCCCATGCTTAGAGTGGGGTTCGGGGCAGAGCCCAGGTGAGTAGTAACGATATTTGTACGAGGTGTGGGCTATGAAAAAAGTTTTGCTGTTTGCTGTGTGCCTTTGCGGTTTGGTTGGTTGTTCTGATGATTCTGCGACGGAATCTTGTACAGCCGGTGAAAAACAATGTAGCTCTGATGGTCTCAGTATTTTAGTTTGTCAGGAAAATAACGAGTGGGTGACTACACCATGTCGACCAGATGAGGCTTGTAAGCTTGGCGAATGCGTCGGAATTGTCACGGATGACTCCTGTGACAAGTCAGCAGAAATCTGCGGCAGAGCCGGTCAGGATTTCGACGAGACGGAATGTCGATGTGTAGAAAAGACCTGTGACAAGTCAGCAGAAATCTGCGCCAAAGATTGTCGTATGAAAGGTGGATTTTATAAAATCAGTCGGAATGAATGCAAAATGCTTGATCAGACGAAATTCCTTTTGGCTATAAATTCTTCTATTTATGATGCAAATAAAAATGAAACTCAACTTCGCGGTGTTGTTCTTCCAAACGTAGGTACAGCTCAGTTTGATGCTGCGGTGAGTTCGGAGACTTTGACGGCATTGAAAGAAAAATTGAACGTTAATATGATTCGATTTACGTTTGTACCTCAGGAACTAAATAAAGACGATGTGGCACAAAGTAAAGTGGAAGAAAATATAAAGAGTATTAAAACGGCGATCGATAATGCTTCTGAACTTGGTATTTATTCGATCGTTGACTGGGGAATTATAAGGGGAACAGATGATTTTAAGACAGAGCCTGATCCGTTGGTAACACTTTCTACGAGTGGAATCGAATTTAACATTTCGGCGGATGAGTTTTTCACAGAAATTGCGTCATATAGCCAGAACAATCCTTTTGTTCTTTTTGAAATTGCCAATGAACCGGTTGCTGGAAAAAACAATTCAGAGACTTGGAGTGCAGTAAAGGAATATTCTGAGATAATAATTCCAATTATTCGTAAATATTCTCAGAATATAATTATTGCGGCTGGAAAAGCAGCGGCTGTGCTTCAATATTGTTGGGAAAGCCCGATTTCGTATTTTAATATTGCTTATACATATCATAATTATCCATATAAATATAATTACACAAGTGACAAGGCTGATAAAAAATATGGAGAATTTCTTGAAACGGCACTTCAGAAAGGATTGACGATAATTTCAACAGAAATGGCGCCGGTCGATCCCAACCTGAATCATGATGGAAATACTGCTGACAAAACATCAATTTATTTAGATTGTAATTGGAAAAAATTTATGGACTTGTATTGTGATAAAAAAATCAGCTTTGCCTGGTTTAAATTAAATTTTCCATGGAGTTCAGATGTGTATGTGGAATGGAGTATATTAAAACCAATAAATGCTTCTAACAATCAAGAAGATAATATGACACGTTATATTAGGCACTTTACAAATCTCGATCCGAATGCAGATTATGAATGTCCTGATAAATCAAAAGAGGATTGTGAAAAATATGGTTCCGGGGCTTTTACTCGAAGCGGATATGAGTTTTATCGCGTGATGAAGGGAGAGGCATGTCAGGATGGTAAGTATGTTCCTGATTCCAATTTTCAAGGAACCTGTGAATAAAACAATATTATTAGGTCGAGGCGTTGTGTACAACGTCTCGGCCCCGGGTCGCGATATCATTGGACGCCTGTGAATAAATAATATTATTAGGTCGAGGCGTTGTGTACAACGTCTCGGCCCGGGTCGCGATATCATTGGACGCCTGTGAATAAATAATATTATTAGGTCGAGGCGTTGTGTACAACGTCTCGGCCCCGGGTCGCGATATCATTGGACGCCTGTGAATAAAACAATATTATTAGGTCGAGGCGTTGTGTACAACGTCTCGGCTCCGGGTCGCGATATCATTGGACGCCTGTGAATAAATAATATTATTAGGTCGAGGCGTTGTGTACAACGTCTCGGCCCCGGGTCGCGATAT
>JAZRVP010000166.1:0-1091 GCA_045599245.1 Myxococcota bacterium | reverse complement strand
GTGCTTCAAAAAACCGATCATGGCAAATGTCAGCGGTTTTTCCGCAGATGAATATGCCGAAACCTGTGCCATTCTTGACAACGAAGAACAAATCGGATGGTTCGAGATCAACATCTCCTGCCCCAATGTCAAAGGCGGTGGACTCGCATTCGGCACGAATCCCGACAATGCCGTCGCGGTGGTCAAAAAGGTGAAACAGGTCACGAAAAAACCGATCATTGTCAAGTTATCACCGAATGTCACCGACATCACGGAAATCGCAAAAGCGGTGGAAGCTGCCGGTGCGGACGGAATCAGTCTGATCAATACGCTGCTCGGCATGAAAATAGACTTGAAGAAGAAAAAACCGGTGCTTTCAAACAAAATGGGAGGATTTTCCGGCCCCGCCGTTCTGCCGGTGGCGGTCACAATGGTCTATCAGGTCTATGATGCGGTCAAAATCCCAATCGTCGGGCTGGGCGGCATTACGACGGCAGAAGATGTGATCGAAATGATGCTGGCGGGCGCTACGGCGGTTGAGGTCGGAACGGCGAATCTTGTCGAGCCATTCGCCTGTAAAAAAATCATTGAGGAGTTGCCGTCTGTGATGCAGAAATACGGCATTGATTCTTTGGCAGAAATTATTGGAGGAGCACACAATGGGTAAGGATGTCATTATTGCCTGCGATTTTGCAAGCAAAGAAAAAACATTTGAATTTCTTGACAAATTTCAAGAGAAAAAACCGTTTGTAAAAATCGGAATGGAGCTTTTTTATGCGGAAGGTCCCGAAATCGTCCGTGAAATCAAAAAGAGAGGACATAAAATCTTCCTCGATCTGAAGCTCCACGATATACCGAACACCGTCAAAAAATCCATGGCGGTATTGTCACGGCTGGACGTGGATATGACGAATCTGCACGCTTCGGGAACGATTCCCATGATGCAGGCGGATTTGGAAGGGCTGACACGACCCGACGGTACAAGACCGATCCTGATCGCGGTCACGCAACTGACGTCGACGGACAGCGAGCATTTGAAAAACGATCTGCTTATCGACGCACCGATGGACGAAGTGGTCATGCACTATGCCTCGAACGCCAAGGCGGCAGGG
>JAZRVP010000165.1:0-23050 GCA_045599245.1 Myxococcota bacterium | reverse complement strand
GGTGAATACGTTCCCGGGCCTTGTACACACCGCCCGTCACACCATGGGAGTTGTTTGGACCCGAAGTCGGTGAGCTAACCAGCAATGGAGGCAACCGCCCACGGATCGGACAGCGACTGGGGTGAAGTCGTAACAAGGTATCCCTACGGGAACGTGGGGATGGATCACCTCCTTTAACGGATCATCTAATGATTTCGTGGTCATACGCACTTCTCGCTGCGCAGCATGCTGCGCAGTTACGAATTTCTCTCTCGGGTTTTCATTGCGGAATTGGTCAAAACTGTTCAGTTTTGGCCTTTTTTCGTTTTTGGACCTGTTCATCCATCACTCGACGGATTGGAAAAGCTTTGGATATCATGATAATTAAGCCGAAAGCATTTGATCGTATTTGTAAGGTTTTGGATGAAACTTATCCCGAGCCGCCGATTCCCCTGCATTTTGTCGATGCCTATACACTTCTCGTGGCCGTCGTTCTGTCCGCACAGTGCACTGACAAGCGCGTCAATGAAGTGACGCCTGAGCTTTGGAAACATGGAACAAAGCCTGCCGATATTGCGGCGCTTGGCGTCGATAAGATTGCCCAAATTATTAAACCATGCGGCCTTTATTCTCGAAAGTCACAGAATATTTATGAACTTTCGAGAGTCATCGATGAGGTCTATCACGGCGTTGTGCCGTCGGAACGCGAAAACCTTGAGGCACTGCCGGGGGTTGGCCGCAAAACGGCCAACGTCATTCTCTCACATGTATTTGATATCCCGGCGTTTGCTGTGGATACTCATGTCATGAGACTGGCTAAACGGTGGGGCTGGTCAGAGGCCTCGACGCCGGAATGGGTCGAGCGCGATTTGTGTGTCCTTTTTCCCGAAAACGAATGGACAAAACGACACCTGCAAATGATTTATTTTGGCCGGAATGTCTGCAAGGCAAAAGGACATGATGAAAATACATGTCCTGCCTGTGCTTTGCTTAAAACCGTTATTTAATCTCCACGGAGATGTCGCCTGTTGCGCCGGCCGCGATCTCATATTTTGAAAACAGAACGAGGGTCCTGCCGTCCTGTATGACGAATTTGTAATTCGTCATATTTTCAAATGTATTCCACTCGATCGTGTCCTGAGGCAGGTTATTTTCTTTGAGCCATGCCTGGATGGCTTTTTTGACATCGGCTTTTGTCGAAGCAAAATCTTTTTTTAAGTATTTGTCCAGCGTGACGGGCTCTCCGGTTTTGGTGTCAAAGACGTATGTTTCGTAGCCATTGTCATTTACGCCGCCGGCAAACCAATAATACATCAGCAAAACGCTGACATATTCGTCGGAGACGAGTGTGACTTCGGCTTTAAAAGAGTCCTCGAACTCCATGCGGCTGTTTTGAATGATCTCATCGAGGGCTTCAAAATCCCATCGTTTTGCAACCGCCTGCTTGTTGAAGAAAGTGGCGAGGCGTTTGTTAAAGACGTCATTCATCTTTTGATATCCGGGGATTTTTTCATTGAAGACGGGGATTTCAAAAGAGAGAGTGAGATCCATTCTGAGTTCGTGGCTGGCAGTTTGAATGTAGCCCCAGTCTTTTTCGTCATGTTTTGTGATGTTTACGGGGAGTGTGGTGTTGTCGGCATTATGAGCGTCTGTGTCGGTTTCGTTTGCTGACTGTGCGGCAGAGTTTTGGGCGGGAGCGGGCTTTTGGATGGAATTGGAAGCTGCCGGATCGGGGGCTGGAACCGGTTTTGAACAGGAAGCGGAGAATGCCGCCAAGAGACAGAGAATGAAAAGCAGAGTGAGGTGATTATTCATTTTAAAACCGGAAAGAAAAAGGTCTGTGAACTGGAAAAAAGGCGGTATAGTTATCCGCACGAAAAGAATTCGGCAAAGCCGTTGAAAGAAAAGGGGATATACCTTTTTTATTTCCCCTGGAACGCAAAATCAGAAGACAGAGACAATGAGAAAATGGAATTTCGTGGCGGGTCCGGCGCATTTGCCGGAGGAAGTCATTCAAAAGGCGCAGGAGGCACTCTGGGATACGGGGGTGGGGGCCGGCATACTTGAAATCAGTCATCGTTCGGCGTGGTTTGATGAGCTGATGTATGCACTGGAGGCGCAGTTCAGGCGAATAGGCGGGATACCGGACGATTACGAAGTGATTTTCATGCAGGGAGGAGCGACGCTTCAGTTTTGTCAGATTCCGGCGGAGCTGACGCGTACCGGAGATCATATTGACTGCATACACACGGGTTTTTGGACGCGCAATGCGATGCGGGATGCGGCATTTTATGTTCCCATTCACTATGCCTACGATGGGGCTGTGAGCGGATTTGAGCACATTCCGCAGGATGACGAGATACATTACAGCGAGAACCCGAAATATGTGTATTACTGTGCGAACAACAGTTTTATGGGGACGGAGTGGCAGAAGGCGCCGAAGACGGTGTATCCGCTTGTTGCGGATATGAGCAGCAATATGTACAGCCGTCCGATCGATGTGGGTGCGCACAGTCTGATTTTTGCCTCGGCGCAGAAGAATCTTGGGATAGCAGGGTGCTGTGTCGTGATAGTGAGGCGGAGTTTTCTTTCGGCGTGTCAGACGGAGAACAGGCCGTCGATGTTCAACTACAGGCGATTGGCGGAGAATCGATCGATGCTCAACACGCCGCCGACGTTTGCGCTGTTCATGATGAAGCAGATGCTGGAGTGGATTGAGGGGCGAGGCGGTCTTTCGGTGGTTCATGCGGCGAACGTGGAGAAAGCGGGGATCATTCGCAGGGCCATTGATGAGACGGGAGGCTTTTTCATGCATGTCGGGGAGCCGTCATGCCGATCGCTGATGAACGTGTCATTTCGTTCGCCGAGTTCGGAACTGGATGAGCGTTTTGTCCGGGAGGCGGAGGAGGCAGGCATGCTTGGCCTGAAAGGTCATCGAGAGACGGGGGGGCTGAGGGCGTCGATATTCAATGCCTTTCCGGTGGAAGGATGCCGGGAACTGGCAGAATTTATACGGGAGTTTGCGCGAAGGTGTGGCTGAGCATTTTGTGTGCATTCCGAAGTCAATGGTGTATATGGCGCGCCGCATACGGCGCAATGCACCGGTGTGTTATTAACTTTTTTTAAATTGATAGCAGCTATGAGCATTCCAATTTTTCCACCGAGTCCGGAGATCGGGACGCCTGCCGATCGCCATTTTCATGTCATTCTTGTTGAGCCCGAGATTCCGCCCAATACGGGAACGATCGCGAGGCTTTGTGCGGGGACGGCGACCCATCTTCATCTCGTCAAGCCGATAGCATTCGAGCTCGATGACACGAAACTCAAACGAGCGGGACTTGATTACTGGCCGAATGTCCATCTTTCGGTTCACGAGTCGTTTGAGGAAATAGCGGCACTTTTTCCGCCGGAAAAGATGCATCTTTTTACGACGAAGACGCCGCGAAAGTTTACGGATGTGAGCTACAGTCTTGGTGATGCGCTCATTTTTGGCCCGGAAACGCGGGGTCTTTCGGCGGAGGTTCGGGAGCGGTATGAGTTGCAGTGTGTGACGCTTCCGATACGCAAGGACAACATTCGGAGCCTGAATCTGGCGGTATCGACGGCGATAGGTCTGTACGAGGCGCTTCGCCAGGTTGAATTTGGTCCGATAGTCGAATAAAAAACGCGCGGGCGTATTGGCGAAGCCGATAGACCGCGAGCATGGCGTATTGGCCCGAAGGCCGATAGCCATGCCCCCAGGAAATCAAAGAAAGCGAAGATGAACAGACGCCGGAATGAGCCGCAGGGGCTGAAAAGAAGAGAAGGTGAGAAGCCGCATCAGGGGGTGTCCGGTCGCGGTCATGGCCGCAGTTTTGTCGCCGAAAAGGAGAGCCGGCTCATCGACTTTTTGCTGGAAAAGCTGTCCGTGCAGAAGGCGACGGCGATAAAGCAGCTGTTAAAGCATGGCTGCATCGAGGTCGATGGGCAGAGCGTCACGAGATTTGATCATGCGCTGTTTCCGGGGATGTCGGTGCAGGTGGTGTCGGCGTGCGCAAACCGATTTAGTCTGAATCATCCCGGCGTGAAGATTTTGTACGAGGATGAGAGTCTGATTGCGGTGGAGAAGGCCTCGGGGGTTCACACGGTGGACACGACGGGGGGTGGATGTGAAAACGTGGCGGGGATTCTGGACGGGTACCTGAAGAGGCGCGATTCGGGGCGGCGGATATATGTTGTTCATCGTCTGGACCGCGACACGTCCGGCGTTCTGATATTTGCGAAAAGCCGCGAAGCACAGAACAGGCTGGTCACGGACTGGAACGAACGCATCGAGGAGCGGTGTTATATTGCGGTTGTCGAGGGGGCAATGCCGAATGATCGTGGGACGGTTCGGACGTATCTGTATGAGGACGAGAGGAAGGTTGTGCACTGTACGGATGATCGGGAGCGCGGGGTTTTGGCAGTGACGCACTACTGTGTGCTATCGAGGAGTGCAGGGTACACGAGGGTTCGGCTGGATCTCGAGACGGGTCGGACGAATCAGATACGGGTTCACATGCAGCATCTCGGGCATCCCGTGGCTGGCGATGCGAAATATGGTGCGGCGACGGATCCGTTTGGGCGGCTGGGGCTTCATGCGATGAATATTCGTTTTCGGCATCCGATGACAGGGCGCGAGATGTCGTTTTCGGTGCCGGAGCCGGCATGTTTCGGGGCGCTTTTTAATGGCTGAGGTGGTCAGGCTATTGACATACGCCTGACCGGCCGCGCTATTGGCATACGCGCGGCTTGAGTATGGTTGAGAGGCCGCTTCATGGAGCTGATATGATAGGATATATTAAGGGTCGGATAGTTTTGATCGAGAACAGCGAGATGATCGTGGAAGCGGGGCAGAGCGGAGTGGGGTATCGCCTGTATATGTCGGCCAGGAACCTTGAGGGACTGTCTGAAGGGGATGAAATCGAGCTTCATGTTTATACGCAGGTCCGGGAGGATGCCATTGAGCTGTACGGGTTTCGGACGAGGGAAGAACGGAGTCTTTTTACGATGCTGATTTCGGCCAAGGGAGTTGGAGCGAAGATGGGGCAGGCGATACTGAATGCACTGACGCCTGCGGACATTCAGACGGCGGTTCTGACGGGGAATGCGGCGACGCTCAAGAAGGTTCCCGGGGTAGGGCCCAAAGTGGCGTCGCAGATCATCCTTGATCTTGAAAATAAGCTCAGGACGTGTCAGTTTTCGCCGAGTCTTCCGGAGACGCAGCGTGTACGGCCGTCGGCAGGAGCGCATTCGGACACGCGATCGGCCTTGAAAAATTTTGGTTTCAGTGATGCGCAGATCGATCATGTGCTTGAAAAAATGGACGAAAGCGGAGAGAAACTGGACGTCCAGGGGGAAATCCGCTGGGCGCTGAAGAATATGCAGAACACGTGATAAAAGCAGGGAAAAGCGATGGCATTTGATCAGGATGAGAAGCATCCGGCGCGTCGGCGCGGCCGGAAATCAGGTGAAAGCTCCATTTCGGAACGTGAAAACGAGACGCTGTGTCCGGAAACGACGGGCATATCCGAGAAGAATTTGTGTGAATCGCTGCGTCCGATGCAGTTTTCGGAATACGTTGGGCAGCGCCTTGAGGTAGGGAACATTCAGGTGTTCGTGAAGGCGGCGGCCATGCGAGGAGAGCCGCTGTGCCATCTGTTGCTGTCGGGACCGCCGGGGCTAGGGAAGACGACGCTTGCGCAGATATGTGCGAATGAACTGGGCGTCAATATCAAATCGACATCAGGACCAGCGATTGAAAAAAAAGGCGATTTGGCGGGACTTCTGACGTCGCTGGAGCCTCGTGACGTTCTGTTTATCGATGAAATTCACCGTCTGAATCCGATCATTGAAGAGAATTTGTATCCGGCGATGGAGGATTTTACGTTCGACGTAATTATTGGCGAGGGTCCTGGAGCGCGATCGATCAAACTGGATCTGCCGAGATTTACGCTGATAGGGGCGACGACGCGTCCCGATCTTCTGACGAATCCGCTTCGCGATCGATTTGGTCATATTTCACGACTTGAATACTACACGCCGGAAGACCTGGAGCAGATTGTGAGGCGATCGGCGCGGCTTCTGAATATCAGCATTGATGAGGATGCGGTGAGTGAAGTGGGTCGTCGAAGCCGTGGAACGCCTCGTATAGCAAACCGTCTTCTTTCAAGGCTTCGAGATTTTGCGAATGTGGAGGGGGCGAGTTCGATAAGCCGTGAGCTGGCCGCTCGAAGTCTTGAACTTTTGGGGATCGATTCAGCCGGCTTTGATCGGATGGATCATCGTCTTTTGGAAACCATTATTTTGAAGTTTGACGGTGGTCCTGTAGGACTCAAGACGCTGTCAGCGGCGACCGGCGAGCATGAAAACACGATCGAGGACGTGTATGAGCCGTATCTGATACAGCAGGGATTTATTCAGAGGACGCCGACGGGTCGCATAGCGACTCGGCGTGCGTATGAGCACCTTGGGTTTGAGATGAATCAGGGGTGTCGAGGCGCGCAGCGCGGCTTATTTTAGGAGCGTGACGTGAAAATCAGTGAAGAATATCGGGAGCAGAATGGGTTTACGCCGGAAAAAATCGTGGAAACGATGATGGCGTTTTATGAAAAGATTGACGAGCGGTGTGAAGTTGTAGTGAAGCGTCTTTCGGCGTCCGGTCATGTGTTGAAATGCCGTGCAGGGTGCTGCGGCTGTTGCCGGGATGAACTGACGATGACGCAGGCGGAAGCCGCCGTGATACGCCGACTTTTTCCGGATATCGGGAAGGAAAAGGCGCATGGTGAAGGTGCGTGTCCGTTCCTGGATGAAGCCGGTTTGTGTCGTATTTATGCGGCGCGTCCGTATATTTGCCGGACGCACGGGCTGCCGATGCAGATTTTGATTTCGGCAAGTGAAGCGTCCGAAATGGGGATTGAAGTTCCGGAAGTATCGGAAGAGTCGGATGCGTCGTTTGAACTTCGTGATATCTGTGAAGAAAACACCGAAACGGTCGATGTGATGGGTCTTTCGGAAGAAGAAATGTGGAACGGAAGCGTGGCGGAAGCGCAGATAGCGGCGATGGATTTATGCACGTATGGAGAAAGTGTAAGGATTTCCATGCGTTCGTTTTTCCAAAATTGACACGAGGACGCGATTAGTTTAGAAGGAGAGATAAGTTTTTGCGGGAAAAATCCCGTTTTTTTTACCTATTCAATGGATTGCAGGGATATGCAGTCAGTGCCTGCCATTGGCGAGACCTTAGGTGATCGCTATTATATAGAAGAAATCCTGGATGAGAGCGATATCATCGCGACCTTGAAGTGTTTCGATACACGTCTTGATGTCAATGGCGTGGTGAAAATATTACTGGGGGATGATACAGCTCCGGAGTGGCAGGCGCGCAAAGACCGTTTTGTGGCGGCAGCACGCGCTCAGGCGCGATTAAATCACCCGAATATTGTTCATGTGGCGAACATTGAACTTCGAGGCGGGCGCGTATTTTCTGTTCTGGAACTCCTTACAGGACAGACACTTGATGAGTATCTTCTGAGTGGAACGCTTTCGTCGAAAGCAGTAGTGGAGGCATTTTTAAGCGTCATAGATGCCGTGTCCATGGCGCATTCAAGCGACATCCTTCACCTTGGGATTTCTCCTCGAACCATATTTCTCAATCAGCAGGGAAATCGCCTTTCTCCGCGCCTTCTGAATTTTTCTGTTATTCGAGATTCGTGGGCACTGGATCCCCATTCGCAGCTGCCATTTTTGGCGCCTGAACAGCTGATATCGTATGACAATGCGACACCGGCTTCCGATGTGTATTCGATTTGTGCGACGATGTTTTATGCCTTTACGCATAAATTGCCGGTGCATTTCGATAGATTTGAAGAGTACGTCGATTACTTCTGTTCCCATGACGGGATTTCTGAATTTCCGGAAGAAGTGCCGGATGAATTTCTTCATCTACTGCACATTGGTCTCAGAGTTGATCCGGGACAGCGTTTTCCCGATGCCGGGTATTTGCTTAAAGGGTTAAAGGAAATAGGGTCCGGATTTAAATTAAGTGCAAATTTAACCATAGAGGCGTCAAAGAATGCGGCGCCTGCCGTTACCCCGTCACGCCCTGTTGTCGTGAATCAGCCGGTAGCGACGACGACCCCGTCGCGTCCTGTCGTGATGAATCAGCCGGTAGCGACGACGACCCCGTCGCGTCCTGTCGTGATGAATCAGCCGGTAGCGACGACGACCCCGTCACGTCCTGTCGTGATGAATCAGCCGGTAGCGACGACGACCCCGTCACGTCCGGTAGTGATGTCGGAACCGTCGCGAGTTTCATCGGCATCCTCATCATCTCTTCCGCCGGTAACTGCGTGTAAGTCATCGTCCTCGTCGATAGCGCCGGCCCCGATAGCGCCGGCCCCGATTCGTGCGCATGAAGCCGTCAGTCAGGAACCGACGGCAGCGGCCGGGAGTATCATTCCTTTTGCAAAGCGTGCTGCGGGTGAAACAACGGCGCAAATTGCGGTCAAACCGGTTTCTTCATCTGTTTCGCAAAGTCTGATTGTTCCGGAATGTCTTCGAGAAAATGTTCTGGATGTTCCTGAGCCGATTTCAAATGTCGATGCAGCCTTATTTGAGCCACAGGAAAGTGTTGAACCCCTGAAAGTTTCTGTTTCGGAAATCTTTCAAATTCCGCTTGCCCTTTCACTTTCTGATGGAGCTGCGGAAACACAGGGGAATGCTGGTGACGGCATTCAGAAAGACGTCGCCGGGATTGAGGAAGCGGAGCAAGTTTTTACAGAAGAAGCGGGTAATAATACAGAAATGCCGGCTGCAGAGGCTGATATACAAGTTCCTGAAGATCCTTTGGCGGACCAGGTCAGAATGTATGGCATTTCACTGACGGAAGAGCTTTCTGAAATCTATACACTTCGCCGCATTGATTGTGTTCAGGAGAATTCATTTATCGGTGCTGTATCGTCGTTAGGCTGTCCCGATGAATTGTTTGGTCTCAAATGTTTCTATCCCCGTGACGAAGTCGAGGCCGTAGTTTTTAATGAAGGCGTGAGACGCGCAGATATTCTTTCCCGTGAAAGCAGTTCATTTGAAAGCATTTTTGCGTCGTATCCTGAGTCATGTGCTTTTTTGATGCCGGATATAGCGCGTCAGCCGTTGCCGATGGCCCTCGAAGCGAATGGCGGTCCGTTTGATGTCAGTCTTGCACTTCACATGACCATTATCATTTGTCAGGCGATGGATTTTGCTCAGCAGCGCGGCTTCGTCAATGGCAATATCAAACCGTCGAATATCATTTTTGAAGAGCATAACGGCGTTCTGGCACCTGTGATTTATGATTTTGGTCAGCGGCTTTATGTCTCATCGGTATCACAGATTTCAGTGCAGGATATTCCATACGTGGCGCCTGAATTAAATTATAATCTTCAGAATGCCAACTCTCAGGCGGATATTTTTGCCGTTGGGATGTGTCTCGTCTATATGCTTCTAGGCAGAATGCCATATCAGTCGACGAATGGCGATGTGCTGGTCAGTGAAATAGCGAGTTATCAGGGAATTCCGGATATCCGGTCCATGAATCCTCTGATTTCCGATAGTCTTTATCAGGTCATTCAGTGGGCGACGGCATTCAATCCTGCGCAGAGATATGTTCGTTTCTCTGATTTAATTCGCGATCTTTATGCCGTTTATCAGCAGATAGTATCCAGTAATGGATGAAAAATGAACTGATATGCATAGCGTTCATTTGAATAGTGCTGTCCTGGCGATCGTTGTGGCAATTGTATATTTGTCACCGAGGGCTGTTTTGGGGCAGAGCGAGGTATTCTATTTGGATGAAGGGATCAGTATTCCGTGGCCCGTAGGGATAGAACGCCAGGGATGTGACGAAGGGTTGAAGGCGCGAGCGGGGTCTTCATGTGCCATAATCGGAAGCAAAGAAGAGCCGATTGGTGCGGTATTTATGACGCTTCACGAAGGGTATTCCCTCGGGAGTCGAGAAGCACTTGAACGGCATTTAAATGACTCACAAGGTGCATTGGCGGATATCCCGCGCATTCATGTCATGCAGACAAGAATAGTTCGAGAGGAACCGCTGATTGGATTGATGGAAGTCCTTCGCAAAGACGGCACGATACAATCGGTAGCCGGTTTGAATCGATTGCCGGTCAGACAGACATCATTTCTTGTTCCAACGGGAACGCGTTTGGCGCAGGTTTTTGTCTATTTGCCCATGGATGGAGAAGATGCCGCGCGGGTTTATGAATCATTTTTTCAGGTATTGAGCGAGGATATCAAGGTTTTAAAGGAGCCGTCTGTTCCAGAAAAGGCGGTATCCAGGCCGACGGGGGCGATGGAACTGATGCCCAGGGCATTGTGGGGTGGCGGACTGATTGCCGCAGTTGTCATTTTGGTGGCTCTTGTGTCAGCCCAGTTGAGACGTCGCCGCAAAAATAAAGAAGACGAACTGTTACGAGCACAAATGGAATCTTGCGAGGAAGGACTTGATCCAGATGAGAGTTCATGTCCCGGTTCCGAAGAACTCAAGGATGACGAGTCAAAAGAGTCATCATAACAATACAATGGAAGATAGACATGGATGTAGAATCTTCAGAAGAAAAGGCCATGGAAAGGGTCCAAACGCCTGAAAACACAACGGAAGAAGCCACTGAAGTATCCGTCGGAGAAAACACGGCCGATCTGGAAGACAGCACGTCAAAAACGGAGGAAAGTCAGGGGACATCCGAAGAGAAATCGAGGGATGATTCCGTTGATAATCTCAAAGTCCAGACGCGAGTCAAGCGCATTGGTCTGGCGGCACTGATACTGTCGATGGGGATTTTATGCTCCCGGCTTCTCGGTTATGTTCGAGAAGCAGTTATCGCGTATCAGGCGGGTGCCGGTGCGGAAACCGATGCCTATAATGCCGCCTTTATGCTGCCGGATTTGATGAATCACTTTTTGGCAGGTGGCACGCTCTCGATAACATTTATTCCTTTGTTTGCGGGATATTTGGCCAAAAAAGAGCCGCAAAAAGCCGAACGTCTCTTTTCGCTTATAGCGACGACCATGGGAACGCTTCTGGTTGCGGCAATTGTCCTGTGCTGGATATTTGCACTGCCTCTGGCTCAGCTTTTGTTCCCGGGATTTGATGCGTCGCAGCTGGACAAAACGGTAGAAATGACACGCATCATTCTTCCGGGGCAGTTTTTTCATTACCTCGGTGGTCTGATGATGGCCGTTTTGATGGCTCGAGGTCAGTTCATTCCCTCGGCACTTGCACCGCTTATTTACAACGTTTTCATCATTGGGTGCGGTATCGTTCTGGGGGGGACACTCGGAATGAAAGGCTTCTCTATTGGTGCCCTTGTCGGTGCTTTCTGTGGCCCATTCCTTCTTCCGTTCATTTTTCTTCGCAGAAAAATACGATATCGTCCCGTGTTCGGATTTCGAGATGGCGATTTCAAAAAGTATATTTTTCTCACGCTTCCGCTCATGCTGGGAGTGAGCCTTACGACGATGGACGAATGGGTTGGACGTTTTATCGGTTCGACGATGCCGGCAGGTTCAATCAGCTGGCTGAACTATGCCCGTCGACTCGTGCTTGTTCCAATCGCCATTGTCGGTCAGGCAGCAGGGCAGGCGGCACTTCCCTATTTGTCTCAGCTTTCTGCTCGAGGTGAATTTGATACGGCAGCCAACACGCTTCATCGAACGCTCAAAAATGTCGTCATATTGTCGATGGTTCTCATCGGATTTTTTGTCGTTTTGGCGGAACCCATGGTGGCACTCGTTTATGAACGCGGTGCTTTTGGTCCGGAGGATACGGCAACAACGGCGATGGTTTTGAGAATTCTGTCGATATCGATTGTCTTTTGGACGATACAGATGGTGAGTGTTCGAGCCTTTTATGCGGCTCAAAATACGCTGACGCCGATGATTTTGACGACGATTATGACGCTGGTTTCACTCCCTGTTTACTATTTCTTGAGCCAGTCATTTGGTCTTGCAGGTCTTGCGATGGCATCGTGTGTAGGGATGGCGCTTCAGGCTGGAAGTATTGTGACGTTCTATCATCGCAAGAATACCTACTTTAAGCCGGCAAAAATCATTCGTGCCATGGGAACAGGGCTATTGCTTGGCGGACTGGCGGCAGTCGGGAGCTGGGTTGGGCTATGGCTTGTGTCTCAGTTTGAAATTTCGTCGCATATATGGCGCATTCTTATTGAACTTTGTGTGTCAGGGTTTATTGGCCTGATACTGGTTTGCATTCCGGCTCGTTTTCTCATTCCGGATGAGTTCAATGGCTTTGTATCCAAAGTCAAGAAGAAGGTGCTTCGCGGATAGTTTTCCCCCCAAAGAAGCGTCCGTGTATTTGCAACGCAAATAGCGGACGCCCCGGCATTGCGTATTGGCCAAGAGCCAATAGCAATGCCTCCTCACATTAAGAATTTGTATTGAGATACGGCATATACAAAAAGAGCCGTTTAAAGAAACGGCTCGATTTTGAGGGGTACTGCTTTGAGCAATACGAATGAAATTATTCGTTGTCGGTGGCCTGTTCGGCGGCTTCGGCCTTGTTTGCGGCACGAATTTGACGAACGCGCTGAGCGGCGGTGAGATAACGTTTACGCAGACGAATGGAAATCGGGGTGACTTCAACGAGTTCGTCTTCGTCGATCCACTCGATCGATTCTTCGAGGGACATGACACGAGGCGGTGTGAGGATAATGTTGTCATCACGGCCGGCAGCTCGCATGTTTGAGAGTTTCTTTTCACGGGAGACGTTGACGTCGATGTCATTTGGACGAGAGTTTTCGCCGACGACCATACCTTCGTAACATTCGACGCCCGGGCCGATGAAGAGGATGCCACGTGGCTGGAGATGGAAGAGTGCATAAGGAATGCTTTTACCGTCGCGGTCGGCGACGAGAGCGCCGTTTTGACGATAGTTCATTGGACCATGCCATGGAGCCCAACCGGCAAAGAGTGTGTTCATGATACCGAGTCCGCGCGTTTCATTGAGGAACTGTGAACGGAAACCGATGAGTCCACGGGAAGGAACATCGAATTCGACGTGAGAGCGTCCGGTGCCGCTTGCGCGCATTGTGTCCATGAGGCCTTTACGGAGAGCGAGCATCTGAGTGATAGCACCGACGTTGATTTCCGGGAGGTCGAGAATGAGGCGTTCCATTGGTTCGAGGAGTTTGCCTTTTTCATCGCGTTTTGTGACGACTTCGGGTTTTGAAATGCACATTTCAAAGCCTTCACGTCTCATGGTTTCGATGAGGATTGAAAGCGAAAGTTCGCCACGGCCGACGACTTTAAACGTGTCTTTTGAGTCGGTTTCTTCGACGCGCAGGGAGACGTTTGCGCGAGCTTCTTTCCAAAGTCTTTCGGCGATATGACGGGTTGTCACGAGTTTGCCTTCTTTTCCTGCGAAAGGCCCGTTGTTTACGCTGAAGAACATGGCGATTGTGGGTTCATCGACGCGGACGCGAGGGAGCGCGACGGGATTTTCGACGCTGGAAAGTGTATCGCCGATGGCGATTTCATCGATACCGGCGACCATGAAAAGTTCACCGGCTTTGATTTCTTTGACGCGTTGACGATCGAGTCCATCGAAGACGTAAAGCTGACCGATTTTAAGTGTTTTATTGCCTTTTTCACCCATGACGACGAGTTGTTCGTCTTCAGAGAGAGTTCCTTCAAAGACGCGTCCGATGGCGAGTTTACCGAGGTAATTGTCGTAGTCGGTATTGGTGACGAGGGCCTGAAGATTGGCATTTGGGTCGCCTTTTGGTGCGGGGATATTTTCGATAATGGAGTCGAAAATAGGGGCGAGATTTGGCTGGAGGTCATCAGGGCTTGTACCGGCGACGCCGTCACGAGCGATGGCATAGAGGACGGGGAATTCGATTTGTTCGTCGTTTGCGCCGAGATCGATAAAGAGGGAGTAAACTTCATCGAGGACTTCGGAACAACGAGCGTCCTGACGGTCGACTTTATTGATGACGACGATAACGGAGAGACCTTTTTCAAGGGCTTTCATGAGGACGAAACGGGTCTGAGGGAGGGGGCCTTCAGCGGCATCGACGAGGAGGACGACGCCATCGACCATGGTGAGCATACGTTCGACTTCGCCGCCGAAATCGGCGTGACCCGGGGTGTCGGCGATATTGATTTTGACGCCGTTCCACATAACGGAAGTGGCTTTACCTGTGATTGTAATTCCGCGTTCTCGCTCGAGCTGGTTGGAGTCCATGACGCGATCGACGACGTTACGTTTGTTGTCGAGGCTGCCGGATTGTTTGAGAAGAGCGTCGACGAGCGTTGTCTTGCCGTGGTCGACGTGTGCGATAATTGCTACGTTTCTATATTCCATTGAAAATCCTGTATGGTGCAATGTGGTTGCCTGTGAGATAAATTCACTGGCAAAAAAAAGCCGCAAAGTTTCTAGGGCTATGCGCGTCATTTGTCAATCACTGCGATACGTGTGATGCATTTTTTTGTAACTATTCAGCCGGGGCTCTGCCCCGAACCCCGCTTAAGGGCTGAGGCGTTGTACACAACGCCTTGACGGGCTGTAAAATTGTGAAAAATCCGTCATTCGTCAATTTCTGCTCATGTTTCATGTCGATTTGTGACTTTCTCCGGTTGAGCTGTAACATTTTTTTGTAACTGTTCAGTGAGCTCGACATGGGTTAGAGTGTTGATTATGTCAATTCTGTCTCATGTTGATGAGGCCAAGGCTGGGAAAGCGTGTGTCAAAAAGGAGAAATTTGATGAATATTTATGCCGAAAGAGTCGAAATGATTCGAGCCATGATGCGGGAAAATGGATGGGATGCGGTCATTGTGTCGGGGTGTGACCCGCATTCGAGTGAATATGTGGCTTCGCGCTGGCATCAGGTGGAATGGATTTCAGGGTACAATGGCGAGGGCGATCTCGTTATTACGCTTGAACATGCGGGATTGTGGACAGATTCGCGTTATTTTATACAGGCGGGAAAACAGCTTCCGGGGACAGGAATTGAGCTTCACAAGACGCGTCTTCCGGAGTCCCAGATGATACCTGAATGGCTTGGAAAAACGTTTGAAAACAAGCCCGAAGTCGTAATTGCCGTGGACGGGCTCTGTCAGGCGATTTCAGCCATTGAAGATATTAATAAAGTATTTGATGATTTGTTTTCTTCGCGTCTTCAGTCGAGCGATAAAACGGGTAATTTGTCCGATATTATTGGAATGTCGTGTCGAATAGTTGATGTACCCGATATGTTGGATGTGCTTTGGAAAGATCGTCCTGCAATGCCCTGTACGCCTGTGACACTTGTAAATGAGATGCTGACTGGACGGACGCGCGGCGACAAAGTGACATGGCTCAGAGGGCGCATGAAAGCTGCCGGCTGTGATGCCATTTTGCTCAGTGCTCTTGATGAAATTGCCTGGACACTCAATGTTCGCGGTTGTGATGTTGATTATAATCCCGTTGTGATGTCATATTTGCTTGTGACAAATGAGGATGTGCAGTGGTTTGTTCGCAAGGCGGAAACAGCCGATGATGTGTCGGAAACGAGTTTTTCGGAATTATCTAAAGACGGCGTAAAAATATTACAATATAAAGATGTAAAAGAAGTTTTGAATAAATTATTATCTGATGGAACAAAAGTATTTATTGATCCTTCATCATTTAATTACAGTTTGTATGTTGGGCTGATGGAAGACCGGATTGTGAAAGGAACATCACCGGTAATATTGGAAAAATCGATTAAGACACAGGTAGAAATCGAGGGCATGAGAAAAGCTCATTATATTGATGGGCTGGCGATGACGCGATTTTTGTACTGGCTTGAAAAGAGTGTTCAGGCGGGGGAAAAGCTCTCTGAATGGGATGGAGCCGTCAAGTTGGGGGAATACCGCAGTGAAGGCGAAGGATATTGCGGCGACAGTTTTGAGACCGTGTCGTCATGGGGCGAAGGCGCGGCATTGCCGCATTATGTGACGCCGCAGGATGGTTCGACAAAGATAGGTGATCACGGTCTGTTTCTATGTGATTCAGGTGGTCAGTATCTCTTTGGGACGACGGATATCACGAGAACTGTGGCCCTTGGACCATGTACTGACCTCGAAAAAGAAGATTATACACTTGTATTGAAAGGTCACATCGATCTGGCGATGGCTCATTTCCCCAACGGGACGAGCGGCGATCAGCTGGATGTATTGGCTCGCGAGCCTTTGTGGCGCGTTCATCGGACGTTTGGACACGGTACAGGACATGGCGTTGGTTTCTATCTTAATGTTCATGAGGGGCCGCAAAGCATTCGTCAGGGATTTAATCGTCAGGCCATGCTTCCCGGCATGATTACGTCCAATGAGCCTGGTATTTATCGTGAAGGAATGCACGGGGTTCGTCATGAAAATCTCGTTTTGTGCGTCGATACGGGAGAAGAAGCATTTGGTCGCAAATGGTATTGTTTTGAAAACCTGACGCTTTGTTATTTTGATACGGCACCTGTTATTAAATCGCTTCTCAATGATGACGAAACAGGCTGGCTGAATGCCTATAATGAACGCGTCTATAAGACGCTTTCGCCTGCACTTTCGCAGGAAGTTGCTTTATGGCTCCGAGAGAAGACGATGCCGATATAAATGTATATAAAACGCCGTACGGCGAAACCGTACGGCGTAAAATAATAAATAATTATATTATTTATTAACGGGAACGGGAATGACGTGGCCTTCGTCATCGACCTTGGTCGTCCAGTTCGAGTATTTACCTCCGATATTAGCGGGAATATTGGCAGAGAGAACGCCGCCGTCGTAACCGGCATTATAGCGAAGCAAGCCCAAAACGCTCTTTTGTGTGCGAGTCACCGGTGTGCCTGTGGCATTGAATTGATAAGCTTCGGTGGAAGCATCCGAATAGTATGAGCCGCTGTTCGAGGCAAAATCCTGATTATAATAGGATTCGTAGGCATAGAGACCGCCGATGCCATTGACAATTTTGGGACAGGGGATGTCGGGCGTGCAAATATAACGGTCTGAAGCAAAGTTATTGACCAGAATGCCGCTATTGTAGCCGATGATGCCGCCATAACCAATTTGTCTAAGATTCGTTAAATTATGAATGTTGATGAAATTGGTATGGGCAGAGTTATTGATAATATAAGCTGTTTCTGCACCAGTGGAAATACCGGAGGCGCCACCGGCAATGCCGCCATAATAGGATTCCCATTTATAAGTGCCATCCGAATACTTGAATCCCGTCGTTGGAAGAAGCGTGAGATTGACATTTGATGTGGAATTGCGGACTACTGTCTTTGTCTTTGTCATTACTCCGACGATGCCGCCGATCAGGGCATTGTCTGGAAGCGTGATAATATCAGCATCGACATTCGCGCGATCGATCTCCAGGGCGTCATTGGATTCCATTTGGCCCGTGATGCCGCCGATCCTATTTCCGTAATTTAGTTTTCCGGAGGGTGCCTCTATCACTTCGGTAGAAATGCTATTTGAATTGCTGTTTTCGATCATACCGATAAAGGAAATATTCGAGGCTTTTTTCGCGATTTCACCTGTTAATCCACCCAGGTTTAGCTTATTAACCTTCATTGTGTTCGGGGATGATATCTTGACATGCCCTCGGTTGGATGCATTTTCCAACTCAGAGACGCCACCGGCGATACCGCCAATATATTCAAAGCCAGTCGCTCTCGTTGTTCCCGAATTGAGTGTTTCTAAGTTCAGGGTGACATTGGCTTCAGCTTCGATATTTTTCAGCGTTGTAGCATAGCCTGTCACACCGCCAATGATATTGAAAACCCTGTTTGTGGAAGATGTGAGGTTATCCATAAAGTTGGCAGAAACGTTGCCAACGAGTTTGACGTCGGATACATCCTTGGCATATCCGAAAAGTCCACCCACATAACGGTGAATGTCGCTATTTAAAGCGGTTGCATCTGACGACGCAATCTGGACATAAACTTTTGAGCTGCCGGTGATATGCTCAGCAGAAGTATTATCAAGGAACGCAGCCAGAGCACCAACATAAAAACCTACAGTACCGTTTGCTCTACAGTTGAGTGTAATTGCGATATCAATGTCTTTAAAAACGACATTTTCGGTATTGATCCATCCGAATAAACCGCAACCCAGTTTGGAGGATAGTCCTTTCAACACCGCGTTGGTTTGATTCAGGACACCCGTGATGCGATGATTCCCGCCATTGAGTGTACCTTTAAAATCTAAAATGGAGTCATTCTTTGTTTCACCGAGATCGATCGGTTGTTTGATGAGGAAATCGCCAGTTAAGTTACTCTTGATCTTATTAAAGAAATTATCGTCTCTGGTAATATTGATATAGCATTTGCCGTCGAGTTTTGTTTTGCCGCAGCCGCAGTCATCGTTCTTAAATTTGAATGGGTCGTCGGGGCATTCGTCTTTATCAGCTTTAAAGTCTTTCATGCAGACGTCGTACAGGGCGCATTCGGGGTCGTTGCAATCCATTTTGCCGTCGCCGTCGTTATCTTTCTTATCTTTGCACTGTTCGTAAGAAACTTCGCCGGATTTACCACCGTCTTTGAGCAGGATTTCGCAGTTCGGGTCTTTATCGTCGGCGACGCCGTTGAAATCGTTATCGATGCCGTCGGTGCAGAGTTCTATCGTATTTTCTGCGACGCTGATGAGTGCCTGGCAGATCTCGAATTTCTGGCAATCTTTATCGAGGCAGTCGAGGTCGCCGTCGCCGTCATTGTCGATGCCGTCGGTACAAGTTTCTTCGGTGTTTTCTTTGGGTGTTTCCGGGGGTTGTTCCGGCTGGCAAACGGCAAATTCCTTGCAATCGGGATCATCGCAATCGATTTTTCCGTCTCCATCGTTGTCTTGTTTATCGGAGCAGGCTGCAAACGTATCTTCAGTTGCTTTAGGCTCCGAGGACTGCTGGCAGAAGCTGAAAACTTTGCATTCGGCATCGTCGCAGTCGATTTTGCCATCGCCGTCGTTGTCAACTTCATCAATGCAGGCCGAATATGTATTTTCCGGTATTTTTTGTTCTGATGGAGTCTGGCACATACTGAATGCTTTGCATTCAGAATCGTCGCAATCGATGTTTCCGTCTCCGTCGTTGTCGAGACCGTCTTTGCAGGTGGCTTCTGTATTTTCTGCGACTTTGTCCTGACAGATAGTGAACTGTTTGCATTCGGCATCGTCGCAGTCGATGTCGCCGTCGCCGTCGTTATCTTCGCCATCTACGCAAGCTGAGAGCGTATTTTCTTTGCCTTCTTCGGATTTTGCGCAGAATGTAAAGCTGGAACAGTTGGGATCGTCGCAGTCAGCAGTTCCATTTTTATCGTTATCGATGCCGTCGGAGCAGCGCGCCTGGGTATTTTCTGTATTATCCACAACAATGGGCGGTTTATCTTTGTCTTTGTTTGGATCGTTGGTTTCTATTTCTTTCTCGTCTTTGTCATAATAGTTATAAATGTTATCGCCGCATGCGCTGGTCAGACAGGCCAGACTGAGTGACGAAAGGGTAAACAGCAGACTATTTTTGAACTTCATTATTCACTCCATATTTTGAGCGTTTGCAACGCAAAGAACTATTGCGGAACCAAGTCTGACTGTGTTTAGTTCAATCAAACATCAGGAGCAAGTTTTTATTCATTATCAATGTTGCAGCACTTTAACAGTTCAGGTGGGGCTCTGCCCCGATTCCTCAGTTCGCAATATGAAATTCACTTCGTTTCCCGAGCCAGCCTCACTCCTTTGTCACTACGTGACGTTCCCCCTTTCCATTAAGGCGAGGGAGAATATTAGGTTACATTTCATTTGCTCACTGGGCTCTGTGGGTTTTGCCATTCACAGGATGGCGAAAATCCTCGGCCTCCTGCTGGGGCTTTGCCCCAGACTTCACCAACGGACTGAGCCCTTTGGAATCCTCAATATTTAAAGTGGTATAAGTATTTTGGGGGCCTAACCATGATTCCCCGCCGTGGCCTGTCCTCTGGATTATTCGGTTATATTCACTAACTTTTGTTGAGGGCGAAAAATAAAATATTGCGAGCCGTATGCAATAGGCGAGCACGCACGCGTATGAAATAGCGTGCGAACATTATATATAGAGAAAATATGTAATTTAAATATATATTAATTTATTCACGAATGACATGACCCATTTCGCGATATTCGTGCAGGCCGGCGTCCCAGAGCATTTCCGTATCGAGTGGTTTTTGTTTGGAGGCGGCTTCAATACAAGCCCTGAACACGGCATTTTTGATGTGACCGCCGCTCATTTCAAAGCTCTCGCCGAGACGCATGTAGTCGATGTCCTGCGATGGAGCCTGACGCGGGATAAGGCATTGCCACAAGTTGGCGCGTTCTCTGGTGTCAGGCATCGGGAATTCGAGCTTGAACTGGATGCGTCGAGCCAGGGCCTCATCCAGTGATGAGGCGAGGTTTGTCGTCAAAATGCTGATGCCGTGATAGGATTCGAGGCGCTGAAGAAGGTAATTGACCTCGAGATTTGCGTATCGATCGTTTGATGATTTGACACTGGTACGTTTGGCAAACAGGGAATCGGCTTCATCAAAAAGCAGAATAGCCTGACTTTGCTGGGCATGATCGAAGATTTTGGCGAGTTTTTTTTCCGTCTCACCGATGTATTTGTCAACGATGCGGGAGATGTCGACGACATAGAGAGCGCGGCGCAGTTCGTGAGCAAGGACGCCTGCTGTGAGGGTTTTTCCCGTTCCGGGAGGGCCGGAAAAGAGGACGCTGAGACTGCCGCCGGCATTCATGCGGGCAAACCCCCAGTCCTGGCGAACGAGTTCGGAATATCGGGCATAGTTCAGGATTTCGTTGATTATTTTTCGTGAATCGGCACTCAGAATGATGTCATTGAGCCCCAAAGGGGTTGGTTTAAGCTCGGCCAGGCCTTCCAGTTCACGTCCTCTTGTCAGGCGAAGGGTTTCACAGAGGGCTTCACCGCTGATTTGGACGTTGCCGAGGCGGCCGATTGTTGCGTCAATCGTAGTGTTGATTTCGCCAGGGGTCAGGCAGTAACTGGACGAGACGTACTGAACGGCTTCATCAAGGGACTGTTCGGGGAGATATGCGCTCAGGGCTGAGCGCCAGAAAGCGGGCTGCTGTGCGCGTTTGGGCTCGGGATAAAAGATTTCGATATGATCGCCGAAAAGATTGCGAATCCAAGCCGCCGGAGTTCGGCTCGTGATGCAGATGGTGCCGGGATGACGCGCGCTCATGGCCAGGATTCGGGGGGCTGTCTGTGCCAGAACCTGTGCGGTTTCACCCGGCAGGTGTTCGTCGCAGATAAAGAGCATCGTTGCGTGCTGAAGTCTGGCTTCCCTGAACCAGAGTCCGGCAATGGTTGAGAGATGTTCTTCGGTTTCATTGGGGGCCAGACCTGACAAATCGATTTCGAGAACCGTCTGACCGGTGGATTTTGCGCATTCGCGAATATAGGAACGGCGGCCGGATCCCTTTGCACCGTACAGCCCCATCCTGGCATGGACCTTCCGAAACTGGCGGTTGACGGCCTTTTTAAACGATTCCGGCAGTATCAGTGTGGGGAGTTGAGCGGTGTCGGGACGCCACAAGGCTGCATATTCGAGACTGATATCGGTTGTATTTCCCGTCAAAAAAGCCGCAATGCGATTGGGCACACTCAGAGGAGCCTGCAGAACGGGTGTTTTGACGCCCCATTCTGTTCTCTGTCCGACATCGATAAGGGCGAACATGCGCAGGGGCTGTTCCGGTTCCAGAAGGTGCAGAATTTGTGCGGAATCCTCCTCTGTTTCGGCAATGAGATCGGCGTAAAACCAGGCGGGAAATATCGTCGTGTCAAGGCCGGTTGCAAAACGGTAGAGGCGGGCGATTTCGACATTTATCTGTCCGGCGGCAACTGCGCATAACAAAAGGAGCTCGGGTTCGCTGAGCTGGAACTGAGCCTGAATGGTTTCGGGAGGCATCCGGTCGGCATGTTCCATGGCATAGGTTGCTTCAATGCGGCGTTCCAGAAGAGCGCGGTAGCCATCAAGTTGCTCGTCGATGTCGCCATAGCCCGGGAAGCCGTGATCGGTCAGCCAGGCATCTCCGGTTGTTTCATGGGCAACGCCGGCAATGTGGAGCACCTCGCGGGCGCTCGTTCTGGCCGGGTCATGATTTCCGGCATCATTTAGTATTCGCGCACTGAAACGGCGAACGTATCGGAGCACCAGTCCTTTGAGCAAATTGCAGGCATCCGCAAACCTCTGATGCGTCGACTGGTATTCGTAATAGGCATCATCGCGCACGGGGCCTTTGGCGGGGGTCGATATTTCTTCTGACATCGCTAGCTAATCGTTATCAAAATGCCGCATCTGGGGCGCATCAAATCGGGGAAGCTCAGAGCAAAGGAGCGTGCCTGCTCTGCGAAACGGGTTATTCGGGGATCACGTTTTCGGAAACAAAATCAATGTCATCATCTGTTATCGTCAGGCGGCATCGTTTGAAGGACATGGCCATGGTGCTTTCATTGACGAAATAGGTGAGTTCGGTTTTGGCTTTGCTCTTTTTCCATTTTGGGCCGGTGACGGGTTTGGGATAGTGGACGCCATGGCCTTCGTAATCGACGTAATTTGGGTGTCCAAACCCCACGGTAGAAGCCGAAGCGGCGAGATTTGCCCAAAAGTTGCGTTCATCATCGCGGTTAGAAAAGCCTTTTTGAATGACAGCTATCTGGGCGTCAAAAAAGGGCCTGGCGGCTTTCCAGTCACCTGTCTCGATGACTGTTTCGTTTGTCATGTCGAGCAGGTATGCGTGTTTTGAAGGGGAAGCGGCGTCCATTGCGATCAAATCGTTTGCGGGGGCCGGCTGAATTTCGATGATGACCCAGGGACCAAAGTATTTCGACCAGATGTCCGGTTCGGCGTCGATGCCTTTTTTTTCTTTGAGCAGTTCTCTGGCGCGGGCGAAGAGGGCGAGAATTTTTTCTTTTTTGTTATCGCGATAGAGGGTGCGCCATTCGGTAGCCGGCGGGAGGGATTTGGCGAGTTGTGATGGGG
>JAZRVP010000164.1:0-7778 GCA_045599245.1 Myxococcota bacterium | reverse complement strand
GGCAAATACGCGCCTACCCCCTGTGCGGGGACACCCCGCAACGCCCCAACATATCGGCGCTGCAGGCAGCGCAAGCATGAAAAAAATTGACAAAGGTCTGAAAAAAGTATAAACGCCCGCGTCTTTTCTGACAAGAGCGTCGTTATTGAGCGTCAGAAAAGTGGCCCTGTAGCCGCAACTATTCTTTAACCCATTTTATTTGGAGCCCATCATGGTCGAAATGGAAAGTTTTGAAGCACTTCTTGCTGAATATGAGCAGGATCAGACATCAGTTCGTGAAGGTGAAATCGTCAGCGGTAAAGTCGTCGATTTCGTAGGTGATTTTGTTGTTGTTGATATTGGATACAAATCGGAAGGTCAGGTTGCGAAATCTGAATTTGTCGCTCCCGATGGTTCGTTCAATGTCAAGCTTGGTGACACGGTTGATGTCTATGTCGAAGCCACAGAAAACGAAAATGGCCTTTGTGTTCTGAGCAAGAAAGAAGCTGACAAACTCATGATCTGGGAAGAAATTTCCAAGATCGCCGAAAGCGATGAGACCGTTGAAGGCACCATTATGAGCCGCGTCAAGGGTGGTCTTGCCGTTGATATCGGTGTTCGTGCATTCCTTCCGGGCAGCCAGGTTGAACTTCGTCCGACCCGTAACCTCGACAAATTTATTGGTCAGAAATATCGTTTCAAGATCATCAAGTTCAACAAAAAACGCGGCAATATCGTTCTTTCACGCCGTGCTCTTCTCGAAAAAGAACGTGCCGTTCTCAAGAGCCAGACGCTTGAAAAACTTCACGAAGGTGCCATCCTTGATGGTATCGTCAAGAACATCACCGAATACGGCGCATTCGTTGACCTCGGCGGCATCGATGGTCTCCTCCATATCACGGATATGAGCTGGGGCCGCGTCAATCATCCGAACGAAGTCGTTCAGATTGGCGACGAAATCAAAGTCAAAGTCCTCAAATTCACGCCGGAAAACGAACGCGTTTCTCTCGGTTACAAACAGCTCGCTCCGGATCCCTGGGAACATGCTGCAGAACGCTATCCGGCCGGCATTCGCGCCCTTGGCCGCGTTGTTTCTCTCATCGACTATGGTGCGTTTGTTGAACTCGAAGAAGGCATCGAAGGCCTCATTCACATCAGCGAAATGAGCTGGACACGCCGCGTGAAACATCCCAGCCGCGTTGTCAATGTCGGTGATGTCATTGACGTCGTCGTTCTCTCCCTCGATACCGAAGCCAAGAAGATCAGCCTCGGCATGAAACAGACCGAACCGAATCCCTGGGAAATCCTCGAAGAGAAATATCCCGTCGGCACGATCATCAAGGGCAAAATTCGCAACATTACCGATTTCGGTTTGTTCATTGGCGTCGAAGATGGCATCGATGGTCTCGTCCATGTCTCCGACATCAGCTGGACACAGAAAGTTCGCAACCCGGCCGAAATTTACAAACGCGGTGATGAAGTCGAAGCCGTCGTCCTCAACATCGACGTCGCCAGCGAACGTTTCTCCCTCGGTATCAAACAGCTCACGAGCGATCCATGGGAAGCTCTCCCCGAAATGTATCCTCCTGGGGCCGTTGTTGAATGCAAGATCACGAAGATCACGGAATTCGGTGCTTTCGCACAGATCGCCGATGGCGTTGAAGGCCTCATTCACATCAGCGAACTGAGCCGCGATCGCGTTGATGAACCCACACAGGTCGTTCAGATCGGTGAAGTTCACAAAGCCGAAGTCATCAGCGTTGACTCCGCAGAACGCAAGATTGCTCTGTCTATCAAACAGTTTGTCCGCAACAGCGAGACCGGTCGTCTGCGTCAGTACACTGACAATGATGCTTCCTCCACGGCTCACCTTGGTGACCTCCTTCAGGACAAACTCAGCGACCTCAACAATGACTAATCTCATTGTCGGTTAGCCGGTAGTTTTGAGCCGCCATCCTTCGGGATGACGGCTTTTTTTTTGTATTTTCAATAACAAAAACGCGGCCGTATGCCTTTGGCATAGGCCGCGAAGTCCGGCGTATTGCGCTGCAATAGCCGGACTTTGCCGGGCGTACGGCGAAGCCAGGCAAAAAAATTCAAAATTCTTTGTATGATTTGGGCAAGTTGTTTATAAATGTGCGGTTTTTTGATCGGATTATGCACTGAAAAAGCGTTTATAAAGGAAAGTGACACATGTTCGTTTGTGATAAGTTTGCGCCGGTTTGCCTTCGTGCCAGTCTCGATGACATCAAGCCCGAGGATCGTGCGGTTCTCGCGCTGCTCATTCGCGCCGCTGCGTTTCTAAACCCGATATATCTGCGACAGGTTTCGCATTACAATCCGCAGTTTAAGCAGGAAATCGAAGACACACACTCGAAGAAGCTCATCGACAGCTTTGCAATCATGGGCGGACCATGGGACAGATTTGAAGCAGACAGGCCGTTTTACGGGAATATTACGAAGCCGCTGGGCGCCGGGTTCTATCCCGCAGATATGACTCAGGATGAGTTTAATGCCTGGATTGAGGCACATCCTGAAGACCGGGAGGCGTTTATGAGCTTTACGACGCTCATCAGACGTCGCGACGGCGGCTTGAAGAGCATTCCGTACAGCCAGGCTTATTCGCTGGAACTCGAAAAAGCGGCGGCACTGCTTCGCGAGGCGGCCGGAATGGTCGCAAATCCATCGCTCCGTCACTACCTTCTGACGCGCGCCAAGGCTCTTCTGACCGATGACTATGCCGAGAGCGATGCCGCATGGATTAATTTGGAGAATTCGGACATCGAGTTTGTTTTTGGTCCGTATGAAACGTATGAAGACGGCCTTTTGGGCTACAAGGCGACGTTTGAGGCGTTCATCGGATATCGCAATGCGGATGAAACGAAACGTCTCGAACACATCGCATCGATCGTCGAAGATATGCAGCAGGCACTTCCGATTCCCGCACAAATGAAGGCAACGCGTCAGGAAGGGCAGTCCTCTCCGTTCGTCGTGATGGACCTTCTTTCAGCCTCCGGAGAGGCTCGTGTGGGTGTTCAGACACTCGCTTTTGTGCTTCCTAACGATCCGGTCGTCATCGACAAATACGGCACCAAAAAGGTCATGATGAAGAACGTTCAGGCGGCCAAGTTTGAAGCGATCCTCAAGCCGATAGCCGAACCGTTCCTGACGCCGGAGGCCTTTGGCAGAGTTTCATTTGATGCCTTTTTCCGACACACGATCATGCACGAAACTGGGCATAGTCTGGGGCCCAAGGCCGTCGAAAATTCAGAGGACTCGATCATTCACTGCCTGGCCGAACATTATTCGTCGATCGAGGAATGCAAGGCGGATATGACGTCGATTTATCTCACGCACTGGCTGTATGAACGCGGTGAACTGACGCTTGACGAGCTTCATGCAACCTATGCGACAATGCTCGCCGGATTTTTTCGATCGCTTCGTTTCGGCCTGACTCAGGCTCATGCCAGAGCCAATGCCATTCAGCTCAACTATTTAATAGAGACCGGAGCGGTCGTGCGCTGCAATGGCCGGTTCGACCTGTGCATGGAGAAAATTCCCGGGGCCGTTCGCGATCTCGTCTCCCAAATTATGACGATCGAGTATCACGGCAATCGGTGTGAAGCGGCTTCTTTCCTCGAGAAATACTGCGTGCTTCCGGAGGATGTTGCGGCGAAATTTGAAGAGCTTTCGTCCATTCCTGTCGATATCGTCTGTCGGTATGAGGCAGAAGACCCTGGCTTTTTTACGCGTTGATGCTGGCTTGACAGGCTCTTATGAACAAATATATTGCGACAAATAGAATGGGATGCCGGATCGGGCTGACGGCCGCTGTTCTGGCACTGTCAGGGCTTTGCGGCTGTACTTCGTCCGGTGAACTCATCACCGGATATTTTGAGCAGATGGTCGATATATCCGATGCGAATGCAGGCGACTGTGAACGCATGGGCAGAGAGCTTGTGTCTTTTTTGGATGCGAATGAGCCGGGATTTGTTCGGGCCGTTCGCGGTATCGACAGCATCGAACCCCATGAGGCGGAAGCAATATCGAAATCCAGCGCAAAGCTTCATCAGATTTCGGAACGCTGTCATAATGAATCGATCGAACAGTTCAAAACCAAACTTGCTCAGATCATTCTTCAGGACGTCAGCTGAGACGCCAGACAAAGGACTGTAATGTCAGGTTATATACATTATCCGACGGCGTTTGATGCCGTCGTTGTGGGCGGCGGCCATGCCGGTTGTGAGGCCGTGTGGGCGCTTGCAAGAAGCGGATTTCGTGCTCTTTTGGTCACGCTGGATATCGATCGCATTGCGCAGATGAGCTGCAATCCGTCTATCGGAGGCGTTGCCAAAGGCCATCTGACGAAAGAAATCGATGCATTGGGCGGCATTATGGCACGAATTGCCGATGAGGCGGCCATTCAGTACCGAACGCTCAATGCGAGTAAGGGGCCGGCGGTCAGGTCTTCCCGCGTTCAGTGTGATACGGCACTGTATCGCCGAGCCATGCTCAAAAAATTGTCACAGGAACCCAATATATCACTGATTCAGGCCAAAGTTGACGACGTGATATTGGAAAATGGCCAGGTTGCCGGCGTTCTCGTCGACGGCAATGTCCTGTATGAGACGCGATGCGTCGTCCTGTGTACGGGCACGTTTTTGCAGGGATTGTGTCATATCGGTGAGTATCATTTTGAGGCAGGGCGATCCGGGGACGGCGTGAGCAATCGTCTGAGTGCGCAGCTCATGGCGATGGGAGTGCATCTCAAACGCCTGAAAACTGGGACGCCGCCGCGCCTTTCGGCGCACAGTCTCGACTTTTCGCAGTTTGAAAAACAGCCAGGCGATGCAGAAATCACGCGCCTGAGCTTTTATGGTGAGAGCCCGCTTCTTCGTCAGGTGCCCTGCCACATCGCCTACACAACGCCCGAAACACACGACATCATTCGTTCGGCTCGCGAACGATCTCCGCTTTTCAACGGCACGATTCACGGCATTGGTCCCCGATATTGTCCGAGCATTGAGGACAAGGTTTTTCGTTTTGCCGACAAGGATCGGCATCAGATTTTTATCGAGCCGATGGGGCTTGAAACCGACGAAGTGTATCCGGCCGGCATTTCATCGTCTCTTCCGTACGACGTACAGCTTCGGTTCATTCACAGCATTCCGGGCTTCGAGCATGCACACGTGATTCGTCCGGCCTATGCTGTCGAATATGATGCAATTGAAACGGGGCAGATGACACACAGCATGGCTCTTCGCGACATTCCGTCGATATTTATTGCGGGTCAGATAAACTGCACAAGCGGCTATGAAGAGGCTGCTGCACAGGGACTGATGGCCGGCATCAATGCCGCACGGTGGCTGCGTCATGAAGCCCCGTTCATTCTTCGCCGCGACGAAGCTTATATCGGCGTCATGGTCGATGATCTCGTCATGCGCGGCGCCGATGAGCCGTATCGAATGTTTACGAGCCGGGCCGAGTTCCGCCTGAGCCTTCGCGAGGACAATGCCGATCTGCGTCTGTCCGAATACGGGCATGAACTGGGGATTCTATCGGATGCGGATTACGATCGATTCAAGCACAAGAAGGCGGCCATTGCCGAGCTTCAGAACCGCCTTCCGAACATGAGAGCGGCCGATATCGATCGAAGCCGCCTCACGGAACCCGACAAACTGCCCTCTGCCGGCAATCTTGCTCAGCTCATCAAGATGCCCGAAGTGACGATGGACATGCTTGCATCCGGCAATGACGAGATTGCGTCTTTTTCGCCGGAAGTCCGCCGATGTGTTGAAATCAGCCAGAAATTCGACGGCTATATCCAGCGCGAAGCGGCGCGGATTGAGGCGTTTGTCGATATGGAAAAACGGAAAATACCGGCAGACTTTGACTACACGAAAGTCCATGGTCTGACGACGGAAGTCCTGACGAAGCTCCAGAAGTATCGTCCGGCCAGCCTCGGCGAAGCCAGTCGTTTGTCCGGCATTACGCCGGCGGCGATTAATGCGATATGGCTCACTCTGAGATAGATTTGATACAAAAAAAGGCCGCGTGTTGCGGCCTTTTTCTGTATCAGCACTTTGTGACGGCGTTGTGCCATGCCATGCGTTCTTTGTTCCGCCAGGTGCTGTCTTTTTGTGGTGTGAATTTTTTGTCAATACGCCATGAGTCTTTGAGGCTCGAGAGGTCCTGGATCATGCCGATGCCGAGCATTGCACACATGGCGGCGCCAAGGGCTGTTGTCTGAAGAATTTCGGGACGGATGAGAGGCGTATTGAGGAGGTCGGACTGCATTTGTATTAACAAATTGTCGATACTTGCGCCGCCGTCGACGCGGACCTGGGTGAGCCGGGACTGGAGATCGGCGGTCATTGCCTCGAGCAGATCGGTGTTCTGCTGACAGATTCCCATGAGAGCGGCTCTCGCAATGTGCGCGGCCGTCGTCGATCTCGTGATACCGGAAATCATGCCGCGTGCACGAGGATTCCAGTGCGGGGCGCCAAGCCCCGTGAGCGCCGGGACGAGAATGACGCCGCCGGTGTCCTCGACTTTGGCCGCGAGTGCCTCTATTTCCGATGATTCCTTGATGATGCCGAGACCGTCCCGGAGCCATTGAACGAGTGCGCCGGCGACAAATGCACTTCCTTCCAGGGCATAATTAACTTTACCGGCAATCTTCCATGCGCACGTCGAAAGAAGCCCGTGGTCCGAACGGATGATGCGTTCACCCGTGTTCATGAGCAGAAATGCGCCCGTCCCGAAAGTGCATTTGGAGTCCCCCGGTTCGAAGCAGCACTGCCCGAATAATGCCGCCTGCTGATCTCCCATCATGCCCGTGATGGGAATGCCGTCAGGAAGTCCGGGAACGCCCCATGTCCGGCCGAAAATCGCATTGTTTTCAAGAATATTTGGAAGCATGGCTGCCGGAATGTTGAATATTTTAAGCAGTTCGGGGTCCCAGTTCTGATCCTTCAAATTCATCAGCAGCGTTCTCGAGGCATTTGAGCGTTCGGTCGCATGTACTCTGCCGCCTGTGAGCTGCCACAATAGGAATGTGTCAATCGTCCCGAAACATAATTTTCCTGCTTCAGCCTCGGACTGCAGGTCCAGATGGTCCAGAATCCACCGAATCTTTGTGGCCGAAAAATACGGGTCGCATAATAGCCCTGTTTTTTCCCGAATCATGGGTTCCAGGCCGTCATCCTTGAGCTTTTGACAGAACTGCGTCGTTCTTCGGCACTGCCAGACGATGGCCGGATAAACCGGTTTTCCTGTTTTTCTATCCCAGATGACCGTCGTCTCCCTCTGATTTGTCACGCCGATGGCTGCGATCTGACGTGCATCAATGCGAGCCCTCGCGATAGCCGTTCCGATCGACTCCAAAACGGACTGCCAGATGTCGTCTGGCCTGTGTTCGACGTAATCAGCTTTGGGATACACCTGCTCAAATTCCGTCGAAGCTGTGCCGCAAACACGAAGCGTTTCGTCCAGAATCAAAACCGTAGTGGAAGTCGTCCCCTGATCAATGGAAAGAATATACTGCATAAGAAACTCCTGAAAATAGCTGACAAAACCTTCTGTTTCATATCATGAAATGCATTGAGATGCCCATGAATAAGCGTCATAGCGGGGGGATGTGTCCCCCCGCGCGTCTATGACCTATCCCTGTTTTGGTTGACACATCAGCCCATAAGGAGAACAGAAGTGATCGACCCCAAACAAAAGGAAAGAATACTAACGCTTTATCAGAAAGACAGGTACGGTTATAAAAAGCTTGCTCGAGCGCTGGGACTTAC
>JAZRVP010000163.1:0-8728 GCA_045599245.1 Myxococcota bacterium | reverse complement strand
TCGTTGAGCCTGAACCGCCTGTCGTTGAGCCTGAACCGCCTGTCGTTGAGCCTGAACCGCCTGTCGTTGAGCCTGAACCTGGCAACTGCAAGTTTGAATTCGACGCGGCAAATCTCGTCGTAAAAATCTGCTCCGGCGATGATATCGAAATGCTCCGCTCCATCATGGCTGCGAACATGTACGACCTAACAATCTATTTCATGCAGGATATCAATCTGGCCGATGGGCAAATCTTAAAAAAGGATGAATCATCCTGCATGATCAAGGCCTGGACCCCTCTGCCTTCCATCTATCATTCGAAAATCCTGACGCCGAACAACAAACAAATCCGAATCACGTTGACAGACGGCGACACCAAATGCGCACTTCCTCAAGCCCTGTTCAGCGAAATCGGTTATTCGACGTTCAGTAATCTTTGGCTCGATTACAACATCAATTCCGAAGGTATGGACAACTCGGCTGCATTCCTCATTTCTTCGATCTCCAACCGCTTCGAAAATATTACTTTTTCTGGAAGTGTCGTCCACCATTTCATCACGCCAGATCCCGATACTGTCTATATGACCGTAGTTGGGGGCATCGTTGCCTCTGATTTTTCACGCCCTGATGAACCCGCTTCGCAATTCATTGCAACGGTATGTCAAGATGCCACACTGGATGTTCACAATATGTTAGTGGCTGGCTGCGTCATTGGTATGGCTGACAACACTACGATTTCAACATGGTCAAAGACTAATCACGTCAAATCCTTGAAATGCAAATCCGAATTTTCCTGTTCGACAGGCGGGCTTATCGGTTACTTTGTAAGGGGCAACCTTACGAATTCATCCAATATCGTCGATGAAATTATCGGTGATGGCTGGCTTGGAGGACTGGTTGGCTGTTCACAGTATTCAACAATCGAAAATGTCAACAATCAGGTCAATTCAATCAGCAATCATGATACCATTCCAAATAATACAATCGGCGGTGTTGCCGGTTATGTTCTCAAATCAACAATTCATAATATTCAAAATAATGTCAACGATATGCAAATCAAAGGCGACTCGCACCTTGTCGGCGGTATTTTCGGAGAAATAGACTATGCCGCTGATATTGAAAATATCGTAACAAGAGCAAAATTCACAATCAATAAGACTAACTCAAAATTCGCAGGATTTTCCTCACGCATTGCAACCTATGCTCCCATTCGCATTGCCAATGTTTCATCCATAATTGAAACTAATCAATCGACCAACACATATCATATATTTGCCAACAACCTCAAATATGAAGATTTTTCATTTGTTGAGGGTGTTTCATTCAATCCATCCATTGAATTCAGCAATATAGCATGCACCGGCACGCTTGATATTATCACTCCTGACAACCCGAATGTTATTGGCAACAGCAAGCTTGACGACGATGAGATTACGGTAAGCAACTTCTGGTATGAAGTTCCCGATGAAACGTTTCTGAAGCCAAATGCCGGTTACCCATCACTTCCCCATCAGGATCTGAATCTCTTGTTTTCGCCATATCACTCATCCACTATCGACAATGCACTGGCCTCATTAAACGCAAATTCAACGGTTGAGTGGAAAATTGATTCGACAAACATCGACAATGTTAATACAAAAATTCTAACATTCGATGCAACTAAGGATGGGCTGAATTAAGCGCCTGCAGCATCATGCCAGTCCTGAGCCTGAATGCATAAAGCTGTTTACTTTCCCCCATGAGTTCATCCAAACTAGAAGCCAAGGAACCTCTGAACAAAACGATAATTTAAGGCAGTAATTATCGAAAGCCGGGGGTCCGAGGATTTTCGCCATCCTGTGAATGGCGGCGGTTCAACCGTCGTCGGCACTTACGGATATATGGCCCCGGAACAGCTCATGGGACGCGCCTGCGAAGCAAGCGACCTCTATTCCCTTGCCATTATTTCAGTCTATTTACTCAGTGGAGTCCCGCCTGAAGAACTCGAAATTCAGGATTATCACGTCCTCATCGACTCGCATCTGGAACATTTACCCTACGCAATTACAGCGTTTTTGCGAAAAATGCTCGAACCTCGTGTCGAAGACAGAATGACGGATATCACACAAATCCGTAAATTCTTTAGTGCTTTAAAAGGCCAGAAATTTGAAGAAATCCCAAAGACCAATGACTTAATAACCCAAAACAAGTATTCGTTGGACAACGTGTATTCCTATCATCAGCCTGGCAATATCGTGTTATGGCAGGAATTAGAAGATGCAACCCCAAGGCCATTGCCACGGCGATATAAGCGAAAATTTTTTGCCCGTTTATTCAATGTTGAATTTCTTAGATGGGCGTTGGGGCTCTTTTTCCTAATACCTTTAACGATCTATATATTAATTGATGAGATTGGAAAATTTAATTTTCTAAATCAAGCTGTGGACGGCGTCGACCATTTTACGCTTCTTATACTATTTTCCTGTAGTGCATTAATGATATTAGGCTGTATTGGAATTTTTAAATCCATTTATGCTCCTTTTCAATTTTTAAAATATTCAAGAAAATCGATGGCAACAGTTATCCGAGTTGAATATATATCGATTTATGAAACTCTAAAAAATGACATACATCTATTTACACAATCCAATAAGCCGACCTGGCGCATTACCTACAGTTTTAATCCGCCCGATGATTCATCACCAGACAACCTCATCCGAACCTTCGATACACATGTCAAACCCGATATCAATGAGGGCGATATCATCCCTATTCTCTATCTCATTCATACTGGTGAATTAAGTGAGAAAGTTTTTGAGGGCACCTCTCTCTCTAACAGAGACGATATCACACCTGTTATAAACTACATTATGCAAGATAGAAAACAGGAACACGTCTATAGTACACCTTATCCACTCCCCATTTCTGATGAACTCAAACCTTCCGACAAGTAAGTGGAGCAGTGAAATGACAAACAATACAAATATTTCAACACCAGAACTGCTGCTTCGACATGGATACCAATATATCAGCCTGATTGGCGAGGGTTCCAATGGCAAAACATACATGTCAAAATGCCTGAAAACTGGGGAAATTGTCGCCATCAAGGCCCTTAAATTCAGCGATAATCTCAAGAGTTATGAGCTTTTTAAGCGCGAAGCTGAAACACTCAAATCGATTCATACTTCGGGAACTCCAAGATTCTACGAGTATATTACTGGCGAGGAGGAATTCACCGAATGCTGGCTAGTGCAGGAATATATTGAAGGCAATTCACTTCTCGATAAGATGGAAAACGGAGAAAAATTCAACGAAATTGACACGCTGAAACTCATCTTTGAAGCGGCCAAAATCGTTCATACCCTTCAAACCTCGTATGCACCGCCCATTATTCATCGCGACATCAAACCGTCGAACATTCTGATGTGCAATCACCAAAACGATAATACCAAATTATATCTCATTGACTTTGGAGCCGTTGCAAATCCACAAAAGCGAGGACTCAATTCAACCGTCGCAGGAACTGTTGGATATATGGCACCGGAACAGCTCATCGGCGACTGCACGATTCAATCAGATTATTATGCTTTGGGCGCAACGGCACTGCATCTCATGACGGGAGTCAATCCATCGGAATTTCCAACCGATGGGTTCACAATTCAATTTGAAGACCAGCTCAAACTATCCGTTCCTACGATTCACAAAGAAACAATCGAGTTGCTGCACACCCTGCTTGCTCCCAATGCCAATGAACGCCCACACAATTCCCATGCACTGCTGAATTCCATCTCTCAAGCACTCGTTTCAATCAGCTCTATCCCCATTTCTCAACTTGCAGAAACGCGAAAAAGTCTGGAATTGAAACTTCGCATCGTCAATTCCACATTTTTCAAAATTATTTGCTGTTTTAGTTTTGAAGTATCAATATTCATTATCTTTATTATTCTATCTACCTGGATAGGTGCCCCAGCAAAAAATATATTTTTGGTACGTTTCAGCATAATACCAATAATCATCTTTATCGCCATCATAATCTATGGCCATTCTATCAAAGACCTTCCTAAAAAACTTACATATAAGTTGAATAATCAATTGCTGCAATTACCCGATTACAGTGTTCATGAGGCTGAAATTCAAAAATATACCGTCATTGAAGAAACACCTGATTTATCAGACAACAAAGAAGCAGCAGGTGAAATCGTCAGAATTATTGATGATGTGATTGAATATGTCGTCAATATTGATCATGAGTATTTCACGGCATTTTATTCAAATGATAAAAATCATTTCTATCAAGTCGGCGATAAAATCCGTGTTAAATATGTGAAAAAGTTCGGCAAATATCGATTTTATGAGCTCAGGCCGGAAAACCTATCCCATGACAGGGACACGTGAATTGCGCACCCAAAAAATCGGCGGCGTATTGCAAAGCAATAGCCGCCGAGCGAAGCCGTATTTTCAGCAAAACATAAGTTTTGCTGAAAATAGGCGAGCCACCTAAAACACAGGCGGAACGACAAAATACACGTGATCCGAATTGAGAACAGAATCTTCAGCCGTCACCTGAATACGAGCTTCCAAAATCTGCGGTTCGGACGTCGCAGGTATGACCGATTGCGAATCCACCGGGGCGATATCGTAACAAATCTCGGTTCCAGGCGTCAGTTTTGATATGGTCTGGAAGTTATCACCGGAAACCGTTCCGGCATTCGTACAGGTCAAACCATTAACTTTTCCGCCGGAAGTATTGACGGTGAGGGACTGAACGAGTTTGTCGGCATTAGGCGTGACTGCCACGACTTTTGGCTCAACCGTGATAACTCTGTTGACCAGATTGCGTTTGAACATGCCCTCGTATGAATTCTTATAACTTCCATTATAGGTACAAACGCCGCCCATATAGAATGTAGAAATCATGCTGTTGCACGCATCGGCACAGACAGAATTTGCCTTGGAGCAATCGGAGAAGCATTTTTCATTGGCATCACAGGCATCCGCATAACAGGCAAGCTGGCTCATCCCGTTATTACAGCTGCAGTTTGCCCACGAAACATTGATGAGTCGAATCTTGTTATCTTTGATGATTTTGGCGGCTTCCTGGCGTTTGTCGGCTTTACTGTTCCAACCGGTCGAGGACGTTCTAATCGCACTCAAAATCAGGCCTTTGACGGCATCCTTTCGCCAGCCGGCGCACCCAAAGCGGTCGTCCCCGGCATAACAATTAATCTTTGTACTGTTATTGCACTGACCGGCCCCGAGAATCGCGCACGCCGTGGAATGTACGTAATCCTGGCAGCTCGTCGACTTCATCTTGTCATACGAACTGATCGTGGCATCAATACTATCCTGTACCGATTGAATGTTTTCATACGAATTCAATGCATTATACCAGCCAAGTCCGGTCCAGAGTTCCGCAACGCACGGCTTTTTCGCGGTCGAACGCTGAATGCACGTCCCGGATTCGGCACAAATCTGGTCTGCAGAACAATCGATATTCGACTGACACGGCGTTTTGCTGTCGGCACAAATGAGTGATTTAAAGTTTTTAAGAACCTTTACGGCATCCTCTTTGGACTGGCTGTGGGACTGAATATTTCCGAGAAAATATACATCGAATTTTTGAATAGAAGTGACAAAGGACTGGGTAGCCTTATTGGGGAGTGACGGTTTCTGATAAGGCGTGACAAACACCGTGATGTTGTGGGACGCAGGATTATCGGCGGGATCGGCGGGATTGGTTTTGAAATAATTTTCGACGAAATCCGATGCGCCGTCGCCATCCGTGTCTTCCTTGAGCGGGTCAGTACCGGCAGCAACTTCATCGCTATCCTTGAGACCATCCCCATCCGTATCGGGACTTGCGGGGTTCATTCCGGCAGCCACTTCCTCGCCGTCTTTGAGACCGTCCTCATCCGTGTCCTCCTTGAGCGGTTCCGCACCAGCAGCAACTTCCTCGCCGTCTTTGAGACCGTCCCCATCCGTATCTGCATTGAGCGGGTCAGTGCCAAGAGCCGCTTCTTCCCCGTCTTTGACTCCATCCCCATCCGTATCGTCCTTGAGCGGGTCGGTCCCGGCGGACACTTCTTCACCGTCTTTGAGACCGTCCCCATCGGTGTCGGGATTATTTGGATCGGTATTGAGTTCAGCCTCTTTGGCGTCAGTCAAACCATCCCCATCCGTATCCTTGTTCGGGTCGATTTTGGGCTCATCTTTGCCATCTTTCTTATCATTCCCAGAATCATCGGCCTTACTGCCGGATGTATTGTCTTTTTTGTCGTTATCCGTCTTTTGGGATGAATCCTCATCTTGATAATCGTCATCCTGATAATCGTCATAATGTCTATCATTTGTATCGATATAAACATTAAAAACAGACGGGTCACTGCCACAGCCGTTACCGACCAAAACCATTGAGAGCACGAGGAGAAAACCGACAACATTCGAACGTTTCATAAATGCTCCTTTTCAATGCATTGCGTTATCAACTGCCGACAAAACGCCGAAAAGCGGAAACAAAACGCCATAGCATTATAACATAAACCAGAAAATAGTCGATAGATGCGTACTGTAAATCTGTCGAAATGAGGGTAAGGGGAACGCAGCCTATTGCCTGAAGGCAATACGGCTTGCGCGCGTCGGCTATTACGTCTGAGCCATGCTGCGCACGTCTCAGCCCCAATACGCCGACGCCTAATTTTTTGTCAGAAACACATCCACATATAAATTGAATTAAATTTTGAACCGGCATACAAATATAATTTATATTATTAACAATATTAATATATCCAAATCAACATAAACACCATTTTACAATATATATATTTCATTACAAAACAGCCAAGGAAGGTCTGAATAATACACAATTTGCACAATTTTAAGGCAGAAAATGATGAGAGCCGGGGGGCCGAGAAGGCAGGCATCCGGTGGACGTCTGGCATCACAGAGCGCAGTGAGCAAATGAAATGTTACCCTAAATTCCCCCTCGCAATAATCTAAGGAAGGGACATTTTATCAATAAAACTGGTTTTCTAATACTAACCGAACGCCTTGTATCATTGTGATAGCTTGAAGGTATCCCCTAGACATCACAATGATTCCAGGCTTGTTTACTGAGCCTATTTCATATCCACCCATCCGAGCAATCATTGCGTGACAAAACTTAAGTGTTGTATTGCCGAATTTTTTAGCCATGCAGCCTCGGTAAAATTGTTTGTCTATAATTTGAAATGCCTTGATCTCAAAGTCGTCGAAACAGGTTGTTGCAGGTGCATTTGGATTAGCTTCGAGTTGGAAATGCATTCTTGCTAGTTGAATTGCCGCAATTGCAGCTACACGTGCAGTTTTTTCAATCATTTCATAAGATTGAGCTTGTGTTTGCTCGACATTAGTGCCGCTTGATTTCCAAATTTTATGGAACTCCTCAATGCGCCATCTTATGGAATAATCGTCCAATACTTTTGACAATTCACCTGGAGTATCAATTGAGTAATTCAACCAAAGAAGCCATTTGACAGGAGTTACTCCTTCCGGCGGATTAAGTTCCTCAGCATAAACGACGGTTACCGGCCTTAACCATTCTTTAGGGTTTCCGTCTTTTAAGGCTTCCTTTGGATTATCCTTATATTTTTTAGGTCTTAAGAAAACCTTGACATTGGCCTGCTTCAAAGACAATGTGCACGGTCTTGTTTTGAGTTCAAAGCTTTTGTTGTGATTTTCTGGAACAGGAACACGAACTTCTTTTATGGCAATGTACTGAACATCTTTTAAATATTCTGTAACAGGTTTCTGGACTTTTCTTGCCTGTTTGGCTGTTTCGATAGATTCATCACAAACAGAACGCGTTTGAACGCCACGAAGAATAATCTTAACGCGATGATCTGATAAAATATCAATGATATTTGGACAGTCATAACCTCGATCAAAGAGGAACGTCGTTCGTGAGGCCAATTTTCGTTTAACCAGGGTTTCAATGGAATCTTCAACAATGGATTTCCAATTTAAACTTTCACATTGCTCACTTGGTCTCGTCCAGTAGCTTTGTTTTAAAACACCGCAGGGAACTCTGTTTTCATCAAAAACAACGCTATTTTGAACGATAATCCCCTTCGCATGGGAATCATTAATTGCCCCAAGACCTTTGTTGCCTGTTTTATCGGTAATGTTTAGGCTGGTGCCGTCAATCGCGCAATATAAGTGCTTCGCACTTTCTGCATTCTGAACAGTCAGCTGTTCCGCATAAAACACTACATTGTCATAAAAATCGTCAGACTGCATAAACCTCTGGATAGTCTTGCGACAATAACCACATGATTTTTCAACAACTTCACTGCACTTTGTTTTCTTTACTGATTGCGATAACTGCATGCTTAATACCATTTGAATGATTTTCCGTTGTTCTTTGTAGTCCCAACCGGTTGGTAAGACATTCACAAATAATCCCTGCATTTGATGGTTACACATATTCCCTCACTAAACAAGTGCCTTCATTGGCAACCATCAAACGAATTATTGTGAATAAAATTCACCTTTATCCACGATTTATGCAATATTTTTTATATTTACAAACAATTTGTGAATTGAAATAGTTTTTATCCCTTCCTTAGCTGACAGAAGCGGAGCTTCAAATTTTGTTACAACTCAGGCAGGATTAATTCATAAATCTTCTGAAATATGAGCAGAGATTGGTGAAAAACGGATTATTTCGCAATTATAAGGCAGAAAATGCAGAGAGCCGGGCGGTGGGGCCCTGGCGGGGGAACAATTGTAAGGC
>JAZRVP010000162.1:0-10604 GCA_045599245.1 Myxococcota bacterium | reverse complement strand
CTTACATTTTATGAGTTTAGGCTCTTCCCCGTTCGCTCGCCGCTACTCAGGGAATCGATCATTTTTTCTCTTCCTGCGGGTACTTAGATGTTTCAGTTCTCCGCGTTCGCTTCTCTGAACCTATGTATTCAGTTCAGGATGACAGCACTTATCGCACTGCCGGGTTTCCCCATTCAGAAATCTCCGGGTCTCAGTTCGTTTGACAACTCGCCGAAGCTTTTCGCAGTCTACTACGTCTTTCATCGCCTCTCAGCGCCAAGGCATCCACCGTGTGCCCTTTATAGCTTAATTTCCATCCCACTCCTTCGGAGTGCGATTGCTATTTTATAGACACTTGATGACTTTACCTATGTACCAACGTATTTTTATACGTCGCTACAAATCTATTTTTTCTCTATCGCTTTCTTCTTTTCTTTTTTCAAATATCAACCGGTTCTTTTTGGAACCCGTCGAACGAGGCGGCCTTATACGCGTGTCGGACAATGTGCGCAAGTTTTTTTTCAAAAAAAATGCGGCCGCGTATTCGCAACGCAAATAGCGGCCGCCAAACGCCTTGCGTATCGGCCTAAGGCCGATAGCAAGGCCCACATATCATTGCCCCCTCTTCATCACAAATCACTGGCCACTGCTCACCGGCAATGATACTTATATGATGCGTTTCTTTAATAATTTATCTTTATTCTCAAATCTTATCAGGATGGATTCATGAAAAAGACAGCCGCTTCAACCCTTTTGATTTTCGTTGTTCTCTGTGGTTGTGCCCAATCCGCAAACAAAGCCGCAACCAGCACCAATGATGCCGTTTTTGTCACAGACACCGGCCGCGTCTGTCATTACGACAAATCTGCCCCATATCAGGTTGAATATTATGCAAAACTTGAACGAGAAAGACAAAATCCAACTGCAGAAAACAGCAAAGTCGACGCGAATCCGCCAACCATTTCAAGAAATAGCTATGTTTCCAAATCGTCCACCACAGAGGCAACCGACGAAATCCACAAAACCGGAGAGTCCTGTCAGTCCCACAATGAATGTCCGCCCGGAAATGCTTGTCTGGTGCGAAATATCACAAATGATAATGCCTCTAACCAAGACACCGAAATCATTCCGAGTACAGAATACCCTCCCAAATACTGCACCAATATGGTCGGACTTTCGTGCAAAACCGACCTCGACTGCCCGGATTATGAAAAATGTTTCGGCGGCAAATGCGCCATGTGCAAAGCCCAAAATGACTGTCGAAGCGGTTTTTTATGCAAAAACGGCTCATGCGTTCCCAAAACCGGCAAACCCGAATGCAGTAAAGCCGCAGACTGCGGCGCCGGTGAGGTCTGTCTTTTCGGAAAATGCAGCTCATTCTGCGGCTTTTGCGATGAAAATCAGACATGTCAAAACAAAAGTGCTATCAGCGTTGGCGTTTGCATAACCAACCTGCCCGAAATGTTCTCCGGTCCCGATTCTTTCTTCTGCATGTCAGACAATGACTTGCCTTATGATTCCGTCTGTTACCAAAACGCGCCCGCAGATGTTCTTTGCACCGAAGATGATTTGACCGGCGAAAAATACGTCCTCGAACATCATCTGAAACCAACACCAAAAGTCATTCACAGAACTCCAAGTCCCAAAATCGATACCCAGCAAAACCAGGACGAAGATGAGACCGCTCTAAAGCCAAATTCTAATAGCCCCGACAAGACGTATCCTTTCAGTCCTAAAGTTTTTAAACTGTGCCGCAGCAACGAACAATGCGCAGAAAACATGCAGTGTCAAAACGGTCAGTGCGTCGAATTGCCCGGCGATCCTGAACCGCAATATGGTACAGAGGCCCCGGATTCTTCCGATACTTCATGGTATTCCCAATATGCCTATGTCTGCCAAAATGGCCAGATGATCCCCATTAAGTGCCGCAATGATGAAGACTGTAGTTCAACTCGCCATTGTATGAACTATCAGTGTTTTGAATGCATCAATGATTCAGACTGTGCATCCGGCCACTGTTCGGATCAGAACACCTGCCTCGAATGCATTTCCGACACTGACTGCACGGCGAATCCCAATTCGCCCCTGAGATATTGCAACCCGGATCATTTTTGTTCTGAATGTCTTTCAAGCGATCACTGCATCGGCAGCGATAAATGCGGCGTAATATATGATAAATTTGACAGCACCCCTTCATTTAACTGCATCGAATGTCTGAATAACTCGGAATGCCCTGCAGATAAACCACACTGCACATCCAAAGGCTTCTGTGAAATGCCCGAGTGCATGAAACATTCAGACTGCTGCGATAACGAATACTGCAGCAACTATCATTGTCATCACCAGAATGGTCACATGATGACATTATACCCGACCCCGGCACCCAATGTCTCAATCCAGCTGACCGAAACTTTTTTCATCGAAAAGCAGAAGAAGCAAGCCAAACTTGAAATGAACTTGATGAACCAAAGACACTCAGCCAATGAAGGTTATGTGAATAATCAATCCTGCATGGAAGACAGCGACTGCGCTCAAAACGATGGCCGCAATCAAAAATGCAGCACACTCTATGGCGAGTGTATGGATATGCATGATAAAATCTACAACGAAGTTGTTATGACGGAACCAGGCGTTTATACAGAAACGAAAGAATTCTGTTGGCGCGATTCCGAATGTGCATCCGGTGTATGCAATCAGTATGGTTTCTGTGGCTGTGAAAGTGATGCGTCATGCGGAAAAGGCTTTGTATGTGCTGTCGAGTATGGCTGTGTATGCCAGAATGACGAGGCTTGCGGTTCACTTTCGTGCGAAAACGGCAAATGCCGGTGCCATGAGGATGCACAATGCGGTTCAGGCAAAATCTGCGGCCGCCATGGTTCCTGTTATTCTGAAATGGATGCAAATAAACTGTACGAAGACGGACTCCGGTATATGTATCAGTTCCACACACAGCTCCCCGCCCCTGACAGAGCCAGAGAATTGTTGCAGAAAGCCTTGAAACTTGGTCATAAAAAGGCCGAAGAACGGCTGAATGAAATGTAGAGATTTTTTTGGGGGGCTTTTCCCCAGACCCCAATTGGGGCTCTGCCCCAAACCCCGCTGGGGCTTTCCCCCTGTCCTCAGTTCGCAATATGAAATGAACTTCGTTTCCCGAGCCTGTCGGCTCTCCAACTCGTTCATTTCATTTGCTCACTGGGCTCTGTGGTTTTCGCCATTCACTGGATGGCGAAAATCCTCGGCCCCCACCAAAGGACTGAGTCCTTTGGAAACCTCAATATTTTAGGTGGTATTAGCTTTTGGGGCTGCTTAACCATTATTGCCTCGCCGGGGTCCCACCGCCCGGCTCTCATCATTTTCTGCCTAATATGTGCAAAATACTCTGGTCATATTTCAGAAGATTTGTGAATTACCCTGGGTAAGCTGCCCCCCGCTACTGCATAAAAATAACGGAAACTATTTACACCAAAATAAAAAGCTGATAATGGGGTAAAGTGTTATATAGCATGTGTTATATAACAACCATCATACAACCATCATTAGCTTATATACGCTATATTGCATTCATAATCAAACAATTCATCATCAGTTCGTGGAGTAAGACCAATCCCATGCCCCCCAAAACGAGATTTGATAAATCCGACATTCTTTCTGCTGCCATGACGATCCTGCTCAACCGTGGGCACGAATTTGTTACGGCCAGAGAAATTGCATCCATGCTTCACTGTTCAACGCAGCCCATCTTCAGTCAGTTTGCCAACATGCAAGACCTTGAAGAAGCCCTCAGAAAAGAAGCCATCAAGCGTTTTCACGAATACCTTCTTGAAGCCGACAATTTTGAGCCTGCCTTTAAAAGGCGCGGCATTTTGCTCATCAAATTTGCCACTGCATCCCCTAGACTCTTTAATTTTATCTTCCTGAGCAAACAAAGCGCCATTAGTTTCGAAGAAATTTTAGACATTATCATGCCCAGTTTTGAAAAAGACCATGAAATGCTTCAGAAATGCTATTCAATTTCCAGAGAAGAAGCCCATCTCATATTTCGCCACCTCTGGTTGGAAGTTTTTAGCATCAGTGTTCTGATCGCCCAAAGAAACTGTACGATTACAGACGAAGAGGTCAATATTCTATTGAGCGAAGCATTCATGAGCATGATGTTTTACGTCAAGAGTCCAAATCATCCCAATCCCAACTTTTCACCGGCTCATTCCGATACAGAACGAGGCATGTTCTATAAAAATGCCATTGAAAACTTCACAAAGTAGAACGCAAATAACCGTGATATTTCAAAGAGAAGCATGAATATGAAATCAGCCAAAATAATCACCCATCAACTCACATTTGCAGCATGTTTCTGCTTATTATTGCCAGGTATCGGTCAGGCCCAAGATCAATGTTTAAATATATCGAACAACATTGAATGGCAGGATGGACTCCAAAACATCTCACAGCTCATTCAGGATAAAAATTTTGAAGAAGCAAACCTCTTATCCAGGCAGCTTTATGAAATCTGTCCGCGTTCCCCGCTGCTCAATTATATGCAGGGCCGCATAGCAGAGGGGATAAATGACGACGTCAATGCCCGTCTGTGGTTCCAAAAGGCCAGTGAATATACCTACGAATTTGCAGTCAGCCCGGAAACTGCCCAAAAAATTTGGTACGCAAGATACGAAAAAGAACATCCGGAACGCACGGGACAATCAGTCAATGCCAGCAATCAGCTCCTTGAAGAGACACAAAATGCTCTTGCTGATGCCAGTCAGGAGATTTCAGCCTTAAAATTAAATATTGAAAAAACAAAGGATGAAGCCTACCGCAAGTCCAAAACCCTGATGTGGACAGGCGCAGGCCTCGGATTTGGCGGACTTGTACTGACCGGCGCAGGCTTCGGCATGGTATTAAATGCTGAACCATGCAAATTCAGAGCTAATTCAAACGGCGATAACTGGTATTCTGTTAAACCGGCTTATATTTCCGGCTGGATTGTTGTCGCATCGGGTTTGGCGATGACCGTTACAGGCGCAGTCTTAACCGGTATTTTTGGCTATCAATACACCCATACAAAACACGATTTGACCTACTCCTGGTCTATTTCCCCCAAAAATGCCACTTTCAGCATGACTTTTTAATCCGGAGTTAACATGATGAAAAAATTATCATACCTATTCTGTCTTTCGGCTGCTATTTTGGTCTCATGTGACGAATATTCCGTTCCCAAAACCTGTGTGAACGGAACCAATGAGGATTTATCCTGTTTCTGCAGCCCAACCTGTCAATCCGGCTGCAATGAAAACGGTTCCTGCAAACAATGTTCTGACCAATGTAAAACCGGATGCAATAATGATGGCACATGCAAGTGCACTGATGACTGCAAACTCGGATGCGATACTTTTGGAAATTGTATTAAGTGTTCTGATCAGTGTAATAGCGGATGCAATAATGATGGCACGTGCAAATGCCCTGATGACTGCGAACTTGGCTGTAATACTTTTGGACAATGCTTTCAGTGTTCGGAACAGTGCAATTACGGATGCGAGGAGGATGGTACATGCAAATGCTCTGATGAATGTCCTGAATACTGCTCTATATATGGTGAATGTATTGAATATGAATTATCGGAGTTATGTATCATCAGTTTTGATGAAAGTACAGGCAGATGTACCTGCGACGATGAGTGTCCTGATACCTGTGGCTTAGACGGAAGCTGTCCTGAACTGGAATCACTTTGTGTCACATCCTATGATTCAGAAGCAGGGGTGTGTTTATGTGATTCATCCTGTTCGACATCATGCAATCCGGACGGCACATGTCCATCCCTTAAGCCGATTTGCCAAACTAAATATCTCGAAACCAGCAACTCATGTGCTTGTCCGGACACTTGTCCTGACCGCTGCAACATCGACGGTTCATGCCCGACTTTGGAACCTTTCTGCAAAACATCTTTTGATGAAAAAAACAAAAAATGCAACTGCGACAAGGACTGTCCCGAGCTTTGCAACCTTGACGGAAGCTGTCCACCACCTGAATTGGTTTGCACCACTGAATATAATCCCAAAACAAAACGATGTGATTGTGACGACGATTGTACTGACCTCTGCAACATCGACGGTTCATGCCCGACTTTGGAGCCTTTCTGCAAAACATCATTCGATGAAAATACTCAAAAATGTACCTGCAGCGAGGAATGTCCCGAGCTTTGCAACCTTGACGGAAGCTGCTTTTCATTAGAGAACTTCTGCAAAACAACCTATAATGAAGACACCAATCAGTGCGAGTGTTCAGCCGAGTGCCCGGCGAATTGTAACATCGACGGTTCATGCCCTGAGCGATGCCTTTATGGCAAAAATGAAGACAATTCCTGCCAATGTGCCAATGAATGCCCTGACAAATGTCAGGAAAATGGCGAATGTATCACCTGCCCCAAATCATGCCGATTTGGATGCGATGAAAACGGCGCCTGCAAATGTTCTGACGAATGTCCGGAAATATGCAGTGAAAACGGCAGCTGTGAACAGGATGCCAATCATAATCACATGCTCGATGTTTTCGAGTCGATCGCCCCCACAGACTGCCGCACCAATGCCGACTGCACCGGAACAAATGCCTTTTGCGACAGTTTCATCGGCTACCGATGCGCAACCCAATGCACCAGCGACATCCAGTGTGTTCCCGGCGACGGCCAGTTCAGTTACTTCTGCCGTCCAGACGGCCGCTGCGCCCCAGATACATTTGAATCCATCTGGAAAACGGAAAATGCAGACGAACCGATCTCATTTGTCATGAATAATGTTTCAAAATGTGATTTCACGGTCGACTGGGGCGATGGCTCGTTTGACAAATACAGTGCAACTACCGCTACAGCCTGCAAAAAGCTCTCGGTCACACACACCTATTCCGATGCAGGCAACCATCATGTTCGAGTAAAAGGCATCCTCGATGGCTGGAGCACATCTAAAAGTGTGACATCAAACCAGTTTGATGATCCAAACGCCCAAAAGCTCATTGAAATCGTTTCATTCGGGCCCGTCGGCATTGGCCTTAAAACCACCAAATACGCCTTTGCCAATGCTTCAAACCTCACCAGGCTGTCTGTCGTCGATATCCCCGATTCGTCCAAATTGGAATGTCTTGACGCTGCTTTCCAAAATGCCAAATCCTTCAATCAGGACATTTCAAACTGGGATGTCTCAAATGTAACTAATTTCAACTGGGTGTTTGCCTCAGCCCATGAATTCAATTCGCCGCTTACAGCCTGGAATACATCAAAGGCAACCAGCATGGAACGCATGTTTTATGATGCCACAAAATTCAATCAGGATATTTCAGGCTGGAATACGGCATCTGTCACAAACATGCCAAACATGTTTCACAGTGCAGCCGCATTCAATCAGGATATTTCAGCCTGGAATACGGCATCTGTCACAAACATGTCGTATATGTTTTATGATGCACAATCATTCGATCAGGATATTTCAGCCTGGAATACGGCATCTGTCACAAACATGTCGTATATGTTTGCCAAAGCATCCAGTTTCAATCAAAATATATCATCCTGGGATTTAGGCAAAACGACTAATATTTCTCACATGTTTGAAGGCGCCTCTAAATTCGATCAGGATTTAAGCCCATGGAAAATGACAAATATTAATACAGTGGGAAAGATTGAAAATATTTTCCTCGAATCGGGGCTTTCAAAAGAAAATCTTTGTCAAATGATCCAGGCAGGCAAATGGAAGGATTATAAAACCAGTCTCGGCATTTCCCTTCTGAGCTGTGAGTAAAAGTTCAGCCGCAGGATTTATTTGTTTTTTCTGGGGCTTTGCCCCTGTCCTCAGTTTGCAATATGAAATGAACTTCGTTTCCCGAACCTGTCGGCTCTCCAACTCGTTCATTTCATTTGCTCACTGGGCTCTGTGGTTTTCGCCATTCACTGGATGGCGAAAACCACAGAGCCCCCCACCAAAGGACTGAGTCCTTTGGAATCCTCAATTTTTTTAGATGGCATAAACCTTCGGAGCGGCCTAACCATGATTCCCGCTGGGGTCCCAACCCCAGCTCTCTTCAAATTCTGCCTTATTAATGAGTTTTATTCATGGTTCCTAAACCAATCGACGGTCGTATCGACGCCAGGAGATAGACCGTCGGCGAAGCCGTATTCGCGCCAGCGAATAGGCGAAGCCCACCCAAACCTACAAAAAGTAACTATTCAATCGGGGATCTGTCTCGAACCTCGCCGAGGTTCCAGCCGGCTCTCATCATTTTTTACCTTAAAAAAGCATAAAATCAGTCTTCCCCAAATCACAGCCCATATTTCAATCGATTAGTGAATTTACCCCGGTTGAATGGCAACTCAAAACCTACACAAACCCACATTTTTATCTGGAATTATGGTTTTGTAGAATGCTAAACTAATCTGTGTCTTTATTTTTAATAAAGATTTCCGACACTTTAATTTAACGTTCCCCGTACAAAACTTATGAAAAAATACATCCATGTTTTAGCTTTGTTTCTGACCAGTTTGCTGTGCTTTGGCTGTGCCGATTCCGGAGACGGGACATGCCAGATGCCGCAGAACCGATGTTCGGCCGCCGGCATTCCCCAGATCTGCATGAACGGACTGTGGCTTGATCAGGCTCCATGCGGTGCAAATTCAGTCTGCAATGCCGGGATTTGTACAGCTGCACCGTGTACCGGCCCGGGCTGCCAGACGCCCCCGGCCCTTTGTACAGACAACTCGCGCCAGTGTTCACAGACCGGCGTCCCACAGATTTGCACTGCCGGCCAATGGTTCGATATGCCCCCCTGCACCGTCAATCAAATATGCTCGAACGGGCTGTGCACCGATGCCACCTGCACCGGACCAAACTGCAACCCATCAGGCCCGGTCACTGTCTGCAATGACGGCCAAAAACAATGCGTTCAGAACATCCCGCAGGTCTGTGCAGCCGGAAGCTGGACCAGCCTTACCCCGTGTTCAGCCACCCAGGACTGCCTTGATGGCGTCTGCATCGATAAGCCCTGCACCGATCCCTCATGCATGACGCCGCCCCCCGTCTGCACGGACAACGCCGTTCAATGCTCCGCCGCCGGCATCCCTCAGCTGTGCATAACAGGCCAGTGGATCGACAAAACGCCCTGCTCAAACGGACAGACCTGCATAAACGGCGCCTGCGAAACCACTTCGACCGACCCAACCTGCAACGCAAACGCCTGCCAAACCGCCGCACACTATTACGGCAATGCCTGCATCACGACATCCGGCAATACTCAGACCTGCGGCTGCCTCACGGACAAGGACTGCAACAGCACTTACGCCTGCAATAAAGACGAAAACATCTGCGAACTCATCTGCTCCGATGCAATTTGCGCCGCACAGACCACCAAATATGAGGGCAACCTCTGTATTACGCAAACTGAAGAAGACGTGACCGAGTCCTTCTGTGGATGCAACGAAGATTCGGACTGCCGCGACGGCTATACCTGTTATGACGTACTCAATATATGTACACTCTCATGTGTAGATTCCGCCTGTGCCGCCGCCAGTACAAAAGATTATGCCGGAAATCTCTGCGTCAAACATTATATGAATGATGGTGTCGGTGACGAAGACGATTATTATATCGAATGCGGATGCAATTCAGATAACGACTGCCGCGATAATTATACATGCAATATGGAATTCAATTTCTGTATTGAAAAAGGCAAGGAAACCGGAAGCTGCAGCCAGGATGCCTGCAAGGCCGCGCCCGATGCCACCTATCATGGCAATATATGTATTTTTTCCGACTACAGCTCCAGCTATGATTGCGGATGCAACTCGGACAGTGACTGCCGAGGCGATTTCATCTGCAATTATATGAACCAGTGCATTATTGAAAAAGATATCAGCGAATGCAAAACAGACAACGACTGCGTGAACAAACCCGACGCAACCTATTATGGAAATGTCTGCAAAACCGATTCGTATGACAACGGCAAGAAAACCTATACATTCTGCGGCTGCTCGAAAGATGCCGACTGTAAAAAAGGTTATCTTTGCAACATTCCTCAGGAAACCTGCGTAAAAGAAGGCGAGGAAACATTTACATGCATGCCGTCATATTGTGAGAAGGCAACGCCATACGAAGGAAACACATGCGTCGATTTTTTCGGCGACATCATCTGCGGCTGTTACAGCAATGCCGACTGCAAAACCGGTTACTTCTGCGATCTGGATTATCTGGAATGCACAAAATAATATACAATTAATTGCCGGGCACTGGCCGACGCACCGGTTCAGGTCAGACCGGCCTCTTTTTCCACCCGCACAAACACCGTGAGAGCCAGAAAAATATTGCTCCCACCCGCATTGGACAAAGGTTTTGTATGATCGAGAGGGAGCATGTCTATCGGCTTTGCCGATACGACATGCCTGACGCCGTCTATGTGCTCGGCTTCGCCTTGCGCGCATACGCCGGCTTGTGTATTTTTTGGGGAGCCTTGCCCCTGCCCTCAGGAAGCTCTGAATAATTATTAATTGTTTGTTTTTCCGGGGCTCTGCCCCGATTCCTCAGTTCGCAATATGAAATGAACTTCGTTTCCCGAGCCTGTCGGCTCTCCAACTCGTTCATTTCATTTGCTCACTGGGC
>JAZRVP010000161.1:0-17686 GCA_045599245.1 Myxococcota bacterium | reverse complement strand
ATACTTTGGACATGCCCATTTTCCCTCACTTTTTCATATAAAGCATCGACAATGAGGATCGGATATTCTCGTTCTATAGGCCTGTTCCGGAAGCGCTCAACCTCGTCAGAAAGTCCTTTATTCATCTCGCTGATTTGACTTATAGACAAGCCATCCAAGCCAACTTCTCGGGCAAACGCTTCCATCTTTCGCGTTGAAATGCCATGGATATAAGCCTCCTGGACAACGCCAATCAGAGCATTTTCTCCTCTTTTCCCTTTTTCAAGAAAGCAGGGAACATATCCGCCTTTACGTAATTTGGGCACAGAAAGCTGAATTGTACCAAGTCTCGTGTTCCAGTCTCGTTCACGATAGCCGCTTCTATACTGCTTTCTTTCTTTTGTTCTCTCGCTTTTCTCTGCGTTGAGCAAAAGCGTCACCTCTGTGTTCATGATCCGAGAACATAATGCCTCAACCATGCATCGCAATGGATCATCTGAAAATGCTGTATTTGTTAGTATTTGAATCAACTCTGTGCTAAATTTGTCCATGTCACCCACTCCTCTATATTGGGGTTTTCTGCAATAGCCAACATACAGGATTCGGGTGACAACTTAAATCACTTTTGCGAACTCAATCAGACGCTATCATAAATAAGGAATGTCAAAATCCCGAACTTGTTGTATCCATCCATTCACTATTTTCACACCTTATGACTTTATATTCATTTTCTTGAACATCTCCAAATCCACTCTTACATATTGAGCAGAACGGATCATCCTCATAACAATTACGAGCCGTACCTGTTGCACTCAACTTATATATCACCCGAATATCACCAGAAGGTGTATGCAAACATTTCATACCATTGGGGCAATATCCGCATTTGTTATTTCCCCCACAAGAAGCATAATTCATACTAGCGCTGCCTGTAACACTACATGCCCTTATTTTGGATAAATCTGTTTTATAGAAAGTATACCCGCGTGAAATATCGGCATTTTGTTTTGTCCCACCACTGCTGTACTCAACTTTCTCTTTCAAATCAATACAAACGAGCTGGCTATCAGAATTGATAACAGCAGTTCCAAACTCCTTTGAATTATAAATCAAATTATATTTATTCGTCTGACAACCACTATTTTCAACAATTTTTCCACTTTTACACAAACGAATCCTCAACTGCGAATAATCACTTGAATTACTCGATAAATTATCGACCACACACACATTGATATCATTGCTGACTGCTGCATAATCGGTATTTGACAGGCAGACGCCACAAATTGCATTAGGATAGTTGGAATCCGGACAAGAGGTTACAATTTCTCCATTCTCACAGTTCTGCGTTCCATTCAGGCATTCACCGGGAACTGCCAAACCTCCGTCATTTTTGCACGAGCTCCCTGTGCGACTTGCCGTATAAAACCCCGTCGCATCACATAAACATTCATTTTTATCATTCAAATACGACGAAATCGGATGAGTGCTGTCAATAATGCACTTCTTGTGACATCGATTGTCACTGCTCAAACACGAAAATCCTGAAAGACAATTATTGTCTCTCACATCACAACTGTTCACACAAGTATTCGCCACACACACAAACCCATCCGGGCAACTTGACATATTATCAGCACATGTCGCATACCTGTCCAGCCACTCGCCATTTATGCATACTTTGTTGTCTTTAAATACACCATTGGTACATTTTGCAGCCGGTATTTCTTTACATCCCGTGGTACTGCCTGCATCACAAATCATCCCTGACGGACAAACGCGTGAATCCCATTTCCCATCTTGACAATAAAGATACTTTCCATCCACAACACCGTCACAGCTAAATGCCCCAACCGTGCAATCATTTTCCCCGACATCCCTCATCACACAATGCCCATTCTCGTCGCACGTTCCATCACAAGTCTCGGGCGAACACATATTTTCTGCTACGCAATCACCATTTGCATCACAAATCCAGGAACACGATCCGGACGGACACTTGTTTTCTGCAATACAATTGCCATTTTCATCGCACGTTCCGGCACAGTTTTCGGCAGTGCATTTAATTTCGGCGATACATTTGCCATCTTCGCCACATATTCCAGCACAATTTTCTTCAGTGCATATAATGTCTGCGATACATTTCCCGTTCTCATCACATGTTCCATCACAGTTTTCGGCACTACATTGAATTTCTGCAATACAATTGCCGTTTTCATCACATGTTCCGTCACAATTGTCTTCAGAGCACGTCATTTTTCCCGTGCATTTTCCGCTTTCATCACAAACTCCATCACAAGTTTCCGGCGTGCACTTCACATCAATTACACATTCCCCCTTTTCATTACACGTCCCATCACACGTTTCTTCCGAACACTTCACTTTGGCTACACACTTACCATTTGCATCACACTCGCCGTCACAGTTTTCTGCCGTACACGTCACATCAACGACACATTTTCCATTCTCATCACATGACCCTGTACAATTCTTAGACGAACACTTCACTTCGGCAATACACTTGCCATTTTCATCGCACGTTCCGGCACAAATGTCTTCGCACCTGATTTTACTAATGCACTGTCCATTATTGTCGCACATCCCGCTACAATTCTCGGCGGAACAGGGAATACACGAAGCCTCCCCTTCGCCTGTCTTCTGGCACTTCATCGGACATGACTTGTCGTTTTCCCACTTGTTATTGACGCACTTTCTCAGCATCATACCAGTCGAATCGCAACTCAACATGTCATTCACGCAATCGATCCCGTCTTCCATCGTACATCCCATGCACGACAAAACCATGGCGGCTGCCAAAACAAATCTCGTTTTCATTTCTATAAGCCTTTATTCATTATGTTTAGGAATTTCTAATCTTTTTTCTCAACATCACCAATGTGCTAATATACCAAATCCCCTCAAATATTGCGAATCACAAATCACTTGCCGCCGCACGCCGAACCTCACTCGCTTACAGCCGGTTGCGGTCAATCACTGTTTGCTGCCGCCCCCCGCTTGCGCCAGCCAGCTACGCCAAAAGACATACCCGGTTTCAACATCCCCCAACGGCGCCTGGATGGCGCCGCATTCACTCGTGACAAGTCACCTGCATCCTCTTCATCGCCGCACAAACACTTGGGTTTGACGATATCAATTTAATCGCGATGCAAATAACAACTTATTATAATTTAATGTTCCCATTTCCCATTATTACACGTAACAGCAACATACATTTTGCTTTTATCAGAAATAGATTCACAAACACCACAAAACTCATCACTATTACTATTTTCACAGTCTTTAGCTATTATATTTCCATCAGCATCGGTATACTGATAATGATTAAATCGATTATCATATGTATATATAACCCCCTCTTTACTACAATTCAGAGTATTCATACAATCACCACACTCAAAATTATCTTTACACGACAAAAACGCCATGCCTGTTGCAAAACAACGCTTCTCATTATTTTGCTTTAAATCATATAATATCCCTTTTGATACATTAATTTCTCCATCTCCCATTGACTGTTTTTCAACAATTTCATAACAAACCGACGTCTTGTTCTCACCCACAAAGTTTCCATTATCATTTTTAACAATCACATGTTCAAATCCAAAATTCTTGCACGTTCCGGCAAACGCTGAACCGGAAATCAGGATAAATACTGCCGTCGAAACCAACCCAATCACAATATTGACTCTGTTTTTCATGCGAAACATCTTTACCTCAGTTGCTTTATCTTTAATAAAAGACACTCACTTCTGCAGAATATACCGCACCTCATTTCATTTAACAAAGATTCCGTCACGCCTTTGATGTATCTAATGTTGCATTTACACAAGTTTAAGTCCAACCCCAAAAAAAGAGACGCCTGCGTATTGGCCGACAGGACAATAGCAGGCGTCATGACGTGCGTATTGGCCGCCCGGCCAATAGCACGTTCCTGTTTCAATCACTTACAATCAGGCTTTCGCTGAATTTTCTTTCGCAAATTTTTCGATCTGATCGGGCGTCGTGTATTTGTCGATTTCCGATTCGATTTTGCCTTTGAATGCGCTTGTCAAAAGGCCGAGGTTCATCTCGAGTTTCACGTCTTTGTCACTCACTTTGAAGTTGCCGTCAAAGCCGGAACCTTTGACCGTTGCAGAGGTCTTGTCATCGCTCCACTGGACGTCTTTGACGAACGAACCAAAGCTGTCCTGAAGTTTTTTTGCCAGAACGGCAACGACATTCTTTGCACCGTCGAGTCCGAGATTGTGGTTAATTGTACGTTCGATTTTAGCCATTTTTTTCTCCTTTTGAGATGTGACAGTCAGAAAACTGTCGAAATGAAACCCCGCTCATTTAATTCGAGTCATCGGAATTGATGAGCTGATATTTGGAAAGTTTAGCAAAGAAACGCGACCGATTAAAGGCGAGTGCGTCAGCCGTTTTTTCGGGATCGCGCTGATATTTGTCGAGAAGTCTGTCCAAAAGACGGCGTTCAATATCGGTGAATGTGCCCTCGAGCAGTTCATCATCAGCATTTGATTTTTCAGTCCCGGTTTCAGCCTCAAGCTGCGCAATCCTCTCGTTCAGACGATCGATCGTTGCCTGCTGAGACTCGCTTAATGCCTGAAGCATTTCGGCCTGTTCGCGGAAGACATCGCTGCTGGACAGGGCAATATTTTTCGTCGAGGCATCGGCGAGTTCGACGAAATCGCGCCCGAGATCTGCGACTGAAATCATGTCTGTTTCACAACGCATGACGGCGCGTTCAATGACCGAACGAAGTTCGCTGAAATTCCCCGGCCATCGATAGGATTTAATGGCCAACTGTGCTTCCGTCGAGAACGATTCGACATTCTTGTTCGAACGAATGGCCTGTTTCTGACGATAGAAATTGGCGACGACATCGATATCGTACTGGTTTCGGAGGGGATCGAGAACGATGACTTCGGCGTCCGTCAAATTCGCGAGTTCGCGCAGATATTTCGGCATGCGAAGAGGCTCAACGCGATACTGAGAAACAGAAAATGCCTCGGCACAGACCGTCACGCACAAATAAAGTCCGATGCTGTCTTTGGGCGCAAGCTGATTGACGGCGTCCATGACGTCCTTGAGCAGCGGTTCGGAGAGCCTGTCGACGTTCTGAATGCACAGACCACCACCAGCCGCCGCCTTAATCATGCCGGGATTCTCGCCGTCACCGAACAGATCGAGCGCAAAAATCGACTCGGGTGCTTCGGCGGCATCGATCGTAAGGAACGGTCCGTCACTCCGCATCTGATGTGCAGCGAGTGAAAGAAGATGCTTGCCGGTTCCGGGCTCACCGATAAAGAGCATGGGCGGATCGAGGGCTTCGATATCCTCGAGTGCCTGCTGCTGGGACTCCGTAAACTCGATTTCAGACAGTGCGCACTCGCGAATCTGCTGGCTGTTGAGGGCCTGCAGCTGGCTCTTGAGAAACATGACTTCATCGTCATAAACGCGCGTATTGTCATCCCCGGATTTGACGACTGTTTCATCAGAAACGGGTTCATTGTCGGAGGTAATCGCGTTCAAATCGTCTTCCTCTTCATCGAGAAGGCCGTGAGGAAGATCGGGCTGAATGATGGACTGAGTCGTCGTCTGGATGGCGCGGGCATAGGGCTCGGTGTGATTGGGTCTTCGCAGGAATTCATCGATGTCGTCGCCGACAAAATCAAGGCTCATTTCAGCCGTCTGATAGACGATGGCGGGGCCACAGGACATAAGTGCATCGATGACGTCGAGAAGCCCCTCGCGCTGAGTCCGGGACAGAGAAATGGAGGGCTGGACATCGGGATCGGGCTCACCGGGCTGGCTGATGAGAAATGTCAGGCTTGTGAGCGTCCCGGACACGTTGTCGACGATCGGGAGAGCCACGACAATGCCGAGTCTGTCGGCAATGCCCTGGACGGGATCGTGTGCATCGCGTTCTCGATTTTCCCCCGTAATGCAGCCGCCCTCAATGCGGAAGACCTCGAGAAAATCGCGCCACGGCTCCGACAGAACATTGAGTTCGAGGCCGCAAATAGCGAGTTCGTCATCGGAACGCACGATCGAAACGACGTGTTTCGGTGTCGGACGATCGACGACGATCTGAACGAGCCAGTTCGAACCCACAATTTCGTGGGCGCGATCGAGGGCTTCGCGAACAGGCGCCAGATTAAACATCGGATCATCCAACCGGACGTCATTTCTTACGGGACGTGCGCCGACAAACGGCAGCACATTTCCAAGCCCCTGAACGAGAAGCGCGGCCATCAAAAACCACTGGGCCCCGAGCATGTCGCTGCGAACCAGAACAAAGACAAAAATACACAGGAATGATGCCAGAACGAGCCCGATTTCGTATGCCCGAACGGGCTGTGACTCGCTTCGAGCCCGGCGCCAAATCATGACGCCCGTGTCGATGAACGTGTAAATAACAGCCCACATGATCGGGAGAAATGCAAAGGCATCCGCCTTGATTTCGGTCGAGGCATCGACGACGCCGCCCCAAAGAACCGGCATTTCGCTCAGGCAAAACCAGACCGGCAGAATGAGCGTCGCCGCCGGACCGGCAAAAAGCGCAATCCTTATCCAGCGTTCAATCTTTCGGCCACGGCCCCCATTCATCAGGTGATAGTCCAGATCAACGGCCTTGACCATGGTCAGTGCCATAATCCCTATCATCAGCAAAAGCGGCATGCTCTGGAGCAGCGTCCAAAGTCCCAGTGTCAAAATGCCGATAACCGACAGACACATCGTAAGATTGCTCCAGGCCTGCTGGCGGCAGTTCCGGCAATGAACGCTCTTCCAGGCCACAATCCCCATCACGGCAATCAGCAAAAATACAAGCGAGCATCCAAACGTGCGCCCCGGCGCCCCTCGAAGCTCGACTGACGCGTTCACAATCTCCTCGTGGCGTTTAAATACAACCGAAACCGCACCGTTTCTCGTTTCCAGAAGGCTCCTCAGATCTTCAAATTTGACCCCCTGAAGCTTCGAATAGTTGCCGCTCTCGTCCGCAATCAACAACGGTCTGTCCGTCGGAAGAACCCCAACCGGAAGCGCACCATGCGCAAAATCCGATGCCATCACAGGCCGCTGATATCGGCTATCCGTGCGGCGAAGCGTCAGTTCTGCGCGCTCTTTCTCATGCAAAAGCTGATGGTAAAACGACGTTTTCGTCTGGACAGGCTTGCCCGAGACCGCCTCGATAAAATCCCCCTGCTGGACATCCTCGTCCTGACTGTAAACGCGCTTGATAACGACACTGCTTCCCGACGGCGTGTTCTGGACACCCGTCTCAAAATTCAGACGCGGCATCAGTCCGCTCAAAATCATACACGATGCGCTAAATAGTATCGCCACACCGAGACAGACTGCATGAAGTTTCAGCCCGCCATGCGCCGTTTGGGAACTCATCATCTCTCGTCTTCTCAACCCTGTCGTCACCAAAAAACAAAAACGCCCCGCGTCAGGGCGTGTCTTTATAACCCATTTTCACCATTCATCCTAGCTAAACACACGTATCCCTCAAATTTGACGCTTCTCAAGCCAAATCCTCATGCTTTTTTGCGCCGCTATCGGCCTGCGGCCGATACGCAGCGCTGAGCCGTTACGCGTAACGGCTCTGCTCGCCTATCGCGCTGCGCGCAATACGGCTCGCTTTAATGAGCGTAACGGCTCTGCTCGCCTATCGCGCTGCGCGCAATACGGCTCGCCTCAATTGCAGACAGCACTGATCGCAACATACCCATTTTTATTTGCACTGGAGCCCTTGCCTGACTCGCTGACGCCCTCTGTCAGCTTATACTTTTCATCCACATCTCCCTGGGAAACGTTTGTTCCGGTGAAATAGTACCCGGAACCGCCGCCTCCGCTGGCATTATTACCCGCAACACTGCCCGACTGTCCGGACCACCATCCGCCGCCTCCACCGCCGCAATTCGAACATGACGGCGTCTTTGTCGAGGCAGAACCAAACCCGCAGCCACTCGTTTTGCCATTGCTGCACCCCGTCTGGCCGCCGCCATTTACCGTCCCCTCGTTGCAATTTCCTTTCGAGCCGGACGTGCCTCCGCCTTTGCCGCCATTATACACGCCACCAAACATGATATTGCTGCCCGCGCCGCCTCCACCGCCGCCTGCCTTCTCGGCCCCCCCCCGGCTCTCATCAATTTCTGCCTAAAAATTGCGAAATACGCCATATTCAATAGATATGTGAATTAACCCTGGCTAAGCTGTAACCAATCAATTGCAGACTGCCGTGATAACTATGTTTCCGTCTGTGCTTGAAGCAGAGCCCTTGCCCTTTTCGGTTTTTGCATTTGAAAGCTTATATTTAGCATCCAATTTGCCTTTGGACACGTTCTTTCCGTTGAAAACATAACCTGAACCGCCGGCGCCGGATGCCGCTTTGGAAGTCGTTGCATTGTACCCCGTGGTTCCACTCCACCAGCCACCGCCTCCGCCGCCGCTGAGTGTCTTTGCCTCGGCATTCAAAGCCACGCCAAACTGACAGTGCCCCTGGGTATAGTCTTTTCCATCGACTAACCGACAACCGACATCAGCCCCACCCATGACCACATACCCCGTGTTTGCATCGCCATCATCCCCCACGCGGCCGCCGCCGTCGCCGCCATATACAATACCCTTATTTTGAATATAACTATAGGTCAGATACGGCACCCCGCCTCCCCCACCGGCAACGATTACTCGGTATTTTAAATCATCCGTTCCGATGCGAATGTCGCTCGCACCGCCGCCTCCCATACCGTAATAACTGCTCGATTCCGAGCCGCCACGGCCGCCCCCATTAAAACCGCCGCAATTTGTATTGGTCGAACACGACGAACCCGTCCCGCCAACATACGCAAATATTTTTGTATCCTCATCGATATGAATCGTCCCCTCGGAATACCCGCCCTTGCCGCCATGAATATCGTAATATCTTTGATTGCTGGTGTTCGAATTCGTCCCGCCGCCGCCAGCCCCTTTGACCTGGAACAAATAGTCTCCCGACTGAAGCATCAACTCATATTTGCCGTGTTTGCTCGACTTCTGCACACAAAACGGTTTGTACAAAAATCCTATCGCTTTCTTCATGCCAGCCTTATACTCGCCAACATCGTTCACCACTTCCAAAACAAACCTTGATTCGTCTTTGGAATAACAATTCTTCCCGGGACGCCTCTCGGCTTTGCCCTGATCAGAAAGATTGGGACCTGTCACAACCACCTTTTGGTGAACATTCCAATCGTCCGGCGTAAATTCAACACTCGTTTTGTCCAGGCTCACGCCTTTGAGTGGCGCCTCCTGACCATCGACAAGTGAAAGATTGAGCGTCACATTACCACTCGGCTTCGCCGTGAGCCACGTTTCAAATTCAAACTGATCAGAATTTGATCCATTACAGCTCACGGTTTTCGTCGCACCGTACATGCCGGGCACATCGTTGTCGACAACCGTCACATCGGCAAAAGACTTCAACCCGTTAAAACCAGCATCCTCTGACTCTGACTCAAACGAAATGCGCGTCTGCCTGTCGCCGTCTTTATCGGCATCATCGACACACTGGTAGTTAAATGTCACGCCTGTCTTCCACTGTTCCGGTTCAATCACCTGCGACGGCGGATCGACCAAAAGCTCCCCTGTTTCCGCTGATACCGCCTTAATTGTGACACTTTTGGCAGGTTTCCCCCCCAGTTTGACATTGAGCTTTTTGACGTCATTACACATATTCTCATCGAGAATCGTTTCGTAGCCAGGCTCGATCTCGATGGCATAACGATCCTTGTCCATGATTGTCAACGTCAGTGTTTTTGCGGCTTTGGCATAATTTGCATCAGACGAGGACGGCTTCATTTCGATCTCGACTTCGTGCTGAATATCAACCGTTTCAAAATAGTGGCTCTGGAAAGTCACTTCCTGGTCCATCAGAGCATCTTCCGGCCCAAACGAAAGACTGGCGGGAGAAACCGAAACTGAATCCGAATTGAATGACTTCAATCCGACAGTAACACTGCTCTCGGGAATCGATGCCAATCGAACGCTGCAAACAGAACTCTCACCTTCTTCAAACATTTGTTCGCAGTTATCCACGACAATTTCAGCCTTGTCGATATCCCGGACCGTAATCGGAACAACTTTTTGTATTCCCTGATAGTGCGAGTCATCTGTCGCATTGACGACAATGGATAAAGTGAGTTCGTGATCACCGTCAATTTTGTTGTCGCGAAGTGCCTCAATTTCAAAATAGGCCCAGTTCATGACGCCGTCTTTGATATCTTCGGGCAAGAATTCGGCATCCGTTCTGGCAAGTTCCACGACATTTGTCTCGTCAATCCCGTTGCTGTTGTCCGTCAGACTGGCCAGAAGCCTCACTTTGCCGGAAGGCCGTTTGCCGAGTTCGATGCCGAGACTGAATATGTCGCCTTCTTCCATTTCGACGCGTTCAACACTCGCTGCGATCCCAACCTCATTCAATCCCAAAGCCGTAATCTCAACAGGATCGATTTCAAGACGGTCAAAGTCAGCATCCTCGGACGCCGTCTTTTCCACTTCGAGATAAAATTTCAAATCACGCGGGAGATCATTTGAATCGCGAGTCACCGAAAATGTCTGTTCGATGTCCCAGTTTTCAGGACTGAAAACGAGCTTGTCAACAGACAAAACCGCCAGTTTTTCATTGCTCAGGCTGAGAGGAACCGTCACTTCGGCCGCCGGTTTTCCCGACAGCTTCATGCGGAATTCTAGTGTTTTATTCTTATCGAGAACAAGACGTTCCGGTTTCGTAATGACAATACTTCCCGGTCCTGTGCTTCCGGAAACACAGCTTCCATTCTCACATGTTTCACCGTCTGAACATCGAGTGCCGGCCTGACTGCCGTCACAATCTCCGGATGCACCGCAGAAATTTGCATCACTTTGGGGATCGACACACGCCCCGCTGCAGTTAATTTCCCCATCGGAACAGGCATCTTTGGAAGAAACACACACACCGTCCCTGCACACATCATCCTGACCGCACTTTGTTCCCGAATTTTCCCCTGTGCAATCGCCCGATGCCCCGCAATAGTTCCTGTCTGTCATCGGATCGGTGCAGTCTTTTGCGCAAACAATCTGATCATCCGGACAATGGAGTGCATCGTGAAGCGAAAGACATCTGCCGCCGACGCAATCTTCCCCATCCTGACAGGTGGTTCCGGCACGGCGTTCTTCACAATTGCCCTCGGCACCGCAAAACTCCCTGTCCGAATTCGGATCAATGCAGTAATCCCCGCAATGAATGTAACCTTCCTTGCAAATTCCTTCAAAAACCTGCTTGCACTGCTTATTGCTGCATCGCTCGTTTTCCTCGCACTTTTCGCCCCTGTCCCCGGGTTCCTGACACATTCCTTTGGCGCCGCAGTAATCATTGTTGCTTGCCGGATCGATGCATTTGTCATCACAGACAATCGATTTACCCGAACATTTGACATCTTCAAGCGTACAACCGGTACAAGCCACAGCCAAAGCAGCCAAAATCAGATGACGTTTCAACATTTTCTCCACTCGCAGCAGAATCCTGTTACTCCCCTGCCGGGCCCCCGCTTCTTTTTAAATTCCCCCTGGATGAGTTACGAAAAACTCGCTTCTACTTATAGCAAACAATGGCCGACAAATCATGTCTCAGACCATTCAATATTTCCAGCCTGTTTACAGCTCAGCAGGGGCTCTGCCCCGACCCACGCCGGGGCTTTGCCCAAGACTCCACCAAAGGACTAAGTCCTTTGGAATCCTCAATATTTTTAGGCAGTATTAGTATTTGGAGCTGCCTATCCCTTATTCCTCGCCGGGGCCCCTTCCCCGGCTCTCGACAATCACTGCCTTAAAATGTCGTTTGTTCAGAGCTTCCTTAAATCGCACATTATCCGCCCATGTATGTCTAACAATTACCGTCATTCAAAAATAATTTGCTTTTTTTGACCATGTATGGTCATTTAAGATACACCGCTCATTAAATTTTTATCTATATTTTGTTATTTATAATGAATTTTATACAAACAACCCCCTTTTTTTGCCGCCTTTGCTGAATTTTATACCTATTGGGCTTGACAAAAACATTAGGTCTGGTTAGAAGCCAAAGACTGGTTTGTACTGCTCCATCAACATACATGTCGTTCTAACACAGCAGTTCAAAAGTATTCTATTGTAAGATAAGGGTTAAGTTATGAAAAAGCACCTCACCACACTTATGGCACTGGCAGCTTTGACAAGCCTGCCGATTTCAGCCATGGCGCAGGATGCCGTTAACACCGATAATACCGGCGTCATTGCTGCTGAATCTCAATCCGCATCGGCGTCAGCCGCAGAGGCTGCGCAAACCACATCAGCTGCCAGTTCTGAAAAAATCTCGCTTGATTCAGATGATGCTACAGGCGACAGCACAAAAGCCGACTCTGAAGTCATTGCCGATCCATCCAAATCGACGAGCAAAGCGAAGAAAAAATCATCTGACGGCAAAGATGACGACGACGAAGATGACGATGACAAAAGCTGGTCTGTCGGTGCAGACCTTGCCATTTCTCTTGGTCTCGGCGCCTTCCAGAAAGACGAACATGCCAAACGCATCCGTTCCATGCTTCTGCTTGCCATTAATGGCTCCTATACAATTCCGGTGATTGATGTCGACGTCCATGCCGAAACAGGTTTCAGCCAGTGGCTGAGCAAAGCCGGCGGTTCCAACGGAAAATATGAATTCCGCTGGGCCGACTCTGCAATCGGTTTCTCAAGAAATATCTGGGACTACAAAAAAGGCGCTTTCTTCGTTAGCTTCGACGCAGATCTGTCTTTTGCACTTCCGACCTCCACGGCATCCATCAATACCGATCTCTACACGACCATTTCTCCGACCCTTGGCGCGACGATCAAACTCGCCAACTTCTCGTTTGAATATGCGATCACTTATTCGCACAGTTTCAACAAGTACACGAGCACGACCCTCGATCCGTCGGAAGTCGACGTTCTGGCACGCACAGCCGGCAACGAATTCATCAGTGCGGATGAAGTCGCCATCGGCGGTATTCTGACTGAAATCGAACTGCTCAATCAGTTCGTCGTCGGTTACAAATTCCTGAAAAATTTCGGCATGAAAGTCGGCCTCGGCGTCTATGATGCCTGGAGCTACGACAACGGAATTATTTCATCCAAAGACGAATTCACGAGCCCCAACGCCAAAGTCGGACGCGGTCACACCCAGGCAAGCATCGGCAACATTGCCCTCTACTATGTTCCGATCAAATACCTGACACTCGCCCTGAGCATGAAGAGCAAGCAGCCGTGGAAAACGGCGGACAACAAGACGTATCGCTTCCCGTGGTTTGATACCGTCAGCCCGTCGAAGAACTTCACATCATTTATCTTTTCCGCATCGTTCGTGTATTAATCCGATGTGCGGCATGGTTTGACTGCCGGCTCGTTTCGAGCCGGCTTTTTTTGTCACTCGGCATCCTCTTCCAGGGCTTCGATGAGAAAACTGACGGGCCGAAACCCGTCATTGCACGAAATCATGGCGGACTTTCGATTTTTCATCCAGCCGTCATAGATATTTTCGCCGCCACAGGCCAGGGCCAGCACAAAAGCCGACATCGAGTCCCAGGCACTCTGGCAGAGATTGGCGGGACGCTGCCAGCCATTGGCAATAAATACGTCCCCTTCATGAATGTCACAGGCATGCTCGATGGGATTTTCGTACAAATCGATGAGATCCTGATAATGCGCCTGACGGACGGCCGTAATTTTGACTTTTTTCATCAATGCTTGCTCCCCAAAAAAACTCGCGCGGCGTATTTCGCCCTGCGAAATAGACGCGCGCCAACGCACGGCGTATCGGCCAAAAGCCGATAGCCATGCGCCCATATATTGTTACTACTCACCGGGGCTCTGCCCCGAACCCCGCTGGGGCTTTGCCCCTGTCCTCAGTTCGCAATATGAAATGCACTTCGTTTCCCGAGCCTGTTGGCTCTCCAACTCGTTCATTTCATTTGCTCACTGGGCTCTGCGATGCCAGCCGTCCACCGAACGCCTGCCTTCTCGGCCCCCCAGGCTCTCTTCAATTTCTGCCTAAAAATTGCGAAATACGCCATATTCAATAGATATATGAATTAACCCTGGCTCATATATTATCGCACGAATCGCAATTCCCTTGCAGGGACGAAGAAAATTAGTCTAATATTACATGCCCCAAAGGATTTGGGGATTTTTTCTGAAATCTGCACGGATGCCTTCATGAAATATGCCATTTTGACGGGACTTTTCCTCTTTGCGGCCACGACAATGGGCTGCAGCAAAACGCCGGAACCTTCGGGCCATCAACCTTTCAGCGAGGCCGCTTCGCTCATTTGTCCGGAAAATACCAAACGCATTGAAGACAAAACCTCTTCATATCCCGAGTATTACTGTGTCGGCGAAAATGGCAAACAGGGAACGTGGCTTCAGTTTGACGTCAACGGACGCCTGCGTATCCGAACGCAGTATGTCGATGACCATCAGAACGGCATCTGGACGCAGTATCATGCCGATGGATCAACCGATACCGTCGGACAGATGAAAGATGACATGCGCATTGGCGAATGGAAACAGTACTACGTCAACGGAAAACCTCGCAGCATCAAACATTACGAAGCCAGCCAGCTGACGGGAAGAGTCGAGCTCTTTTATCAGGAAGGCAGCCTCATGGCTGAGGGGGATTATCAGGCGGATTTTGAAGAAGGCCCCTGGAAAGTCTATACACCGGAAGGCAAACTTGCCAGAGAATGCCGAATGGAACATGGGATGGAAAAAGACTGCGTCATTCACATCAAAGATTTTCAGCCTTCGACCTTCCGATACAACTCCAAAGACCTCGGCGCTCTGTAATTTTTTGAGAAACCACGACCCGAGAGGCAATTGTAGCCGCCAGGCCAAAGCTGTCAGTGATTTGACATTTGCATAAAGGAACGAAACATGGATGAGAAACTTAAAGGACTTGCAAACTCTCGCGTCAACGAAATCGTTGCAAAATACACGGCTCTGTGTGAACCGGATCGCGTTCTCGTGATGGACGACAGTGACGAAGACGCCGCCATTCTTCGAAAAAATGCGCTCGAAGGCGGCGAGGAACATCGCCTCACAATGCAAGGACACACGTATCATTTTGACGGCATTCAGGATCAGGCACGCGACAAGGCCCATACCAAACTTCTCATTTCAAAACCCGTCAATTTCGGTTTTGAAACACAGACACTTGACCGCACCGCCGGGCTAGAAGAAATTGAAACACTTCTCAAAGGCATCATGCGCGGCAAGACGATGTACGTCCGTTTCTGCTGCCTGGGGCCCGTCAATTCGCCTTTCTCGCAGCTCGCGCTTCAGATCACCGACTCAGCCTACGTCGCGCACTCCGAAGACCTCCTTTACAGACGGGGCTATGAAGCCTTTAAAGCCGCCAAAGACAAGGATGATTTCTTTGTTTTCGTTCACAGTGCGGGCGAACTTGAGAACGGCGTCACGAAAAACGTCGACAAACGCCGCATCTATGTCGATCTGGAAGGAAACCGCGTCTTTTCAATCAACAACCAGTATGCGGGCAACTCCGTCGGCCTTAAAAAACTCGCATTCCGTCTCGCGATTGGCCGCGCACACCGCGAAGGCTGGCTCGCCGAACACATGTTCCTCATGGGCGTTCACGGCCCCAACGGACGCGTGACCTATTTCTCGGGTGCCTATCCCTCGGCATGCGGCAAAACTTCAACCGCCATGATTCCGGGTCAGAGCATCGTCGGCGACGACATCATTTACGCCCGCGTCTTTGACCGAACACTCAAAGCCGTCAACGTCGAACGCGGCATCTTCGGCATCATCGAAAACGTCAATGCCGGCGACGACCCCGAAATCTTCAACGTCCTCACACACGAAGGCGAATGCATCTTCTCAAACGTCCTCATCTCCGACGACGGCATTCCCTACTGGACCGGATCCGAAGTCATTCCGCCCAAAGAAGGCGGAAAACACTACACAGGACGTTGGACACCAGACATGAAAGACGTCCCCGTTTCCAATAAAAATGCGCGTTACACGATCAGCCTTGAGGCACTCGCCAATCGCGATCCCGCACTTCACGATCCAAACGGCGTCAAGCTCGATGCCATGATCTACGGCGGCCGGGACTCCGACACGAGCGTCCCCGTCCTCGAAGCCAGAAGCTGGGCTCACGGCGTCCTGCTCGGCGCCTGCATCGAAAGCGAAACAACCGCCGCAACCCTCGGGCAGGAAGGCGTCCGAAAACACAACCCCTATGCAAACCTCGACTTCATGCCACTTCCGCTTTCAAAATACGTCGCCGATCACCTCGACATGGAAAATCGTCTCGACAAAACACCGAAAGTTTTCGTCACAAACTACTTCCTGAGAGACGAAAACGGCCGTTTCTGCAACCACAAACTCGACAAAAAAGTCTGGATCCTCTGGGCCGAAGCCCGCGTTCACGGCGAAGTCGATGCCATTGACACCCCCGTCGGGTTCATTCCCAAATACGATGACCTCGTCCCGCTGTTCAAATCCGCCCTCGGAAAAGACTACTCACGCGAAGACTACGACAAGCAGTTCACCATCCGAATCGACGCCTATCGCGCCAAATGGAAACGCATGGCCGACATCTTCTCTACCTTCGAAATGCCCGAAGCTTTCCAGAAAGAACTTCAGGCCCAGATCAACCGACTCGCTTAATCCTTTTACCCGCTTTCAGCCAGGAATGCGCAAATGTCCCTATATGCTTACGATATTTACTCCGGTTTTATTGAAGACACCCTGAATGTCATCGGTTCGCGCGACATGACGCTCGTCGAACGATATCAGAGACTCGGCGACTACTCACAGCGCGTGCTTGGCCTCCCGGCAGATCTCATGAACGGATGGTCCGAAGCCGTCGAAAAACTCATCATGGATCCGCCCGAAACACTCACAACCATCGACGAAGCCGTTGCCCTGCTCATCATCATGAGAGACGCAGGACAGCGACGCTTCAGAATCATCACCGAAGAACGCCAGGACGATCTGCTCAAACCCGCTTTTGAACATCTCATGGCCGAAGAATGCTGCCACGACTTCATTCACAGCAGCATCGCCAATTTCACTTCGCCGATCCCCGATATCGACTGGGGGTTCCTCGACATCAATCAGGTCGAAAAACTCCTCACCGTTGCCATGAACGGCGACAGCTTCAAGGAAACCAAAACGGCCGTCATCGCCGGCAGACTCTCCAACATGGCACGACCGGATGCCGAACACGCCCTCATCGACGTCGGCATTGAAACCCAAAATTCCATCTCTCACAACATCGATTACCTCATCATCGGCTCAAAAGGTACCGGCGGAACGAAGCACGACAAAGCACAAACTCTCAAGGACGGCGGCCGAAAAATCACCATCCTCGACGAAGCCGGTTTCGAAGCACTTCTCAAATCCCCCAAACTCCCAAATCCAGACTGGAACGAAAAAATTCGCGAAAACTACGAGGATCTCGTTCGCAGCCTGCGCCATATCTGGGCTTTCGGACTCGATTTGTACTGCCTCTCCTTCCGGTACGACCCCGAAGAAAATATCATCTAATCGATTGATTTTATTATTCTTTTTTAAAAGGGCGCCTATGACGAACGTCATACGGCGCCCTTCGCGTCGCTATTGCCAC
>JAZRVP010000160.1:0-41064 GCA_045599245.1 Myxococcota bacterium | reverse complement strand
GCTCTGCCCCTGTCCTCAGTTCGCAATATGAAATGCACTTCGTTTCCCGAGCCTGTCGGCTCTCCAACTCGTTCATTTCATTTGCTCACTGGGCTCTGTGGTTTTCGCCATTCACAGGATGGCGAAAATCCTCGGCCCCCCACTTAAGGGCTGAACCCTTAAGAATCCACAATATTTTAGGCGGTATAAGCCTTTGGGAGTGCCTCACCATGATTCCACGCCGGTGCCCCACCCCCAGCTTTCCCTATTTGTTGCCATAAAATATCGTTTTGTTCAGGAGTTCCCTAAGAAAAGGTCTGATTTCATTCAACCTGGTCTCTCGTGCTGGCTATTTTACGAATTTGAACTCGTTTTTTTAATAAAAACAATAGGTTACACTCCTGGATGATGTTCTGGGCCCTCCTTACCCGCCACCGCCGCCAGCCCGTTTTCCGGCGCGCTTTGCGCACAAATACACTCTTCCCCTGGAAGCTTTTCCTTTTCAGAAAAAGTTTCTTGAACCGAAAGCGTGTATTCTCAATGCGCATTGGTGCCGTAAACGGGCCATACTCAATGTTCTTCGTCAAGGTTATTGAGTTGGTTCCGTTACGTTATGTGGGCGGTTCCTACATCCGTGTTCATTGGTCGTTTCATGGCTGCATTTGAGAAGATGAAACCATTATTCAACAAACGAACGGATAAATCGGTCACCTGTAATTATCTATCCTCTGCTTGGCATATACCTCCTGTTTTGCAGAGTGAAATGTCTCTGCACTATATATGATGCCATCGAGAATCATTTGTTACAGGTTGTATGTCGATTTTTTGACAAGAGTCTGTGACATGATTGTTCCTCGCCGGTGCCCCACCCCGGCTCATGTCAATTTCTGCCTTAAATTTTGTTCAGAGGTTCCTTAGAAAACAACTGCAAAGACATAAATCCGGTTGACGCATTTTTCGTCTGCGATAATATGCAGAATGTCTTTTTTTTGACGTCATTTTCTCTGACTAGACAAGTGGATGCATTATGCCCCCGGAATCAAAATCTCTCAGTGATTTTCAGAACATTATTTCCTCAGAAATGGATCTCAGAGATGCCATGCGAAGTGGCTGTCTCAACGGATTTGCCGTTCGCAATTTTATGGTTCAGAAGACTTCGTTTGCCGAACGCAAATTTAATAATGTTTTGATTCAAAAAATGACGGCACAGAACGCTTCTTTTGACGAATTTGAAGGCGTCGAAGTTCAGTTTTCTGGCTCTGATGTTTGCAAAAGCTCTTTCAGATTTGCCGAATTTGACAAGCTTAACGTTTTAAATTGCGCATTGAGGCAATGTGATTTCTCGAATTCTCTTATTCAGAATTCCGCCTTTTTTGCCAATGAAATGCAGTCTCCTTGTTTCATCAATGCAAAACTCGTCAAATCACAGTTCCAGGATACCAATATTTACGGGGCTGTTTTTGAACACGCATTTCTTGCTCAATGCCAATTTACATCGGCAAATGGTGGAAATCCGGAGATGACGAGAGCTAATTTCCATCGCTCAATGGTCATTGATTCTTCCCTTAAAGACGCGAATCTGTTTGCCGCGAATTTCTCGGATGCCATCCTTATTCGCGTCGATCTTAGAGGGGCCAATCTGTTTCAAGCGGATTTTCGCGGCGCTGTCATGATCGATTGCATGGTGCATCCCGATGATTTGAGGGATGCTCTGAGATAATTTATTCGATTTAGCCTGGCTCTATTTCATTTTACTGACTCCTGTCCGGAGGTATACCTTTCATGGCTTCAACTGCACAACATCAGGAAATTAAAGCAGCACTTGAGCGATATTCCAAAGATGAACTCGTCGAATTGATGGAACATCTGCTCCGTATTTACGTTCTCAATGAACCCGTAAAACTCGATTCTGCCGTTAGCAGACCCGAGTCGATACGGGAACTTTCCGGATGCACTTTCTCACAGCTTCTCGCCTATCTTCAGCAGAATCTTGAACTCGAAGAACTCGGTAAATTCCGAATTACGCCTTATACCGTTTATGTTTCTATCGGTGAGGCTGAGTTTGACTTGAATGGACCGACACCAACAATCGCTTCTGAGGCGCCGGCTGAAACATCAGCCTCCGGTCCTTTGGATGACGATGATATGAGCCCGGCAGAACGCATGGATGCTCTTGATACGAAACCTTGGCGCAGCGCACCAAGACCTGTTCAGGCTCCTGTTTCAAAAGTCGAGACGCCTTCTATGGCCGATCTCTTTGCCGATGACAGACCCGCCAGTGATCGCGGTTTCAGTCTCTTTGAAGATGCTCCAACAAAAGCTGAAGACCCGGATGAGCCGCCTCCCATTGCCGATGTCGCACCTGGTGATGATCCTGAAGTCGCTCCTTCTTCGGTTAATGACTTTGCCAAGGCAGCAGCCGCTCGCGAAGATGCTCCTGAGGTACCTTCTACACCGCCTCCTCTTGCACCGGGCGATAAACAAATCGATCCCTCGAATCGTTTCGCTAGTCTTGACCTCGATTAACTCCGGAGGGCACTATGCCTGTTTCTGATATCACTCGTGTACGCGCTTTCTATGAACGCGGTCTTTCTCATCTCAAAGATGGAAAACTCGTCGAGGCTTGTTCCTGCCTTAAAGATGCTATCAACATCAATCCAAATTTCCTGCCCGCAAGAACTTCTATGGCACTCGCTCTGTGTCAACAGCATAAGTATGTCGATGCCATTAAACTTCTCGAAGATGGCAGAAAACAAACCCCTTTATTGCCTTTTCAACAGCTTGAAGTTCTCATGCTTCTGGGTAATATCTGTCTCGTTCGACAGGATTTTCGAGCGGCGTCCTTTTATTTAAAAACAGCTGCGAAAATTGATCCCGGCAATTCAAAAATTCGTCTTATGCTCTCTGTTTGCGAGTGCAAGGCGGGACATTTTAATGAGGGGCTCGATCTGCTTCTCGCAAATGCAAAAAGTCAGGACGTCGATCGTTTTGAGTTTTGATCCTTTGTTCATGCGCTAATCTGTTTTTGAAACAACTTGATGGCGAATAATCATATAGGGCGAGCTTAGGATCGCTCTTGTTGATGTAGGTGGCTTGTTGATTGGTGCCGTTAGGGAGAGTGTGTCTATGTCTGAACAACAGCAGTTGACGCAAAAGTCGACCGATTATGACGATAAATATCACAATTATTATTCTGAAATGCAGGCTAAATTAGATTTGTCTGAGCTCGATATCCCGGATGAAATGCTCAACGATTATGACTTTGTGAGCAAACTTGGGGAAGGTTCTCAGGGAAATGTATATAAAGCTGTCAGAAAATCGGACGGTTTGAGCGTTGCTGTTAAAAAAATACGCATCGATTCTGTCAGTACATGGAAAGAATATGATCTCTTTCATCGAGAAGCTGATGTACTTGCGTCTATTCATGAACACGGTGTCGCTGAATTTTATGAGGCTCGCGAGTTTTTAAATGAAAAAAAGCCCTCGGCTTTTATCGTCCAGGAACTCATCGAAGGACGTTCCCTTCAGCTTATGCTTAAAACCGGATATCGTTTTACCATCAGCCGTATTTTTAAAATGGCTTGCGGTCTCGTTGAACTCCTCGAAAGACTTCATGCACATCAGCCTCCTATCATTCATCGCGATATTAAGCCGAATAATATCATTATGAGACCTCTTCAGAATACGGATGACTTTGAACCGTGTCTCATCGATTTTGGGGCAGTCGCCAATCCAACCGTTCAAAAAGGCGGATCAACCGTCGCCGGAACGTATGGTTATATGCCGCCGGAACAGCTCGTTGGCCGACCTTGTCCCGCTAGTGATATCTATTCTCTTGGGGCTACCATTGTCTATATGCTCACTGGTGTCGAGCCCGCCGATATGCGCGTCGCTGACTTCCGGCTTATCATCGATCCGTATCTCGAAAATGTTCCCCGTTCTATCGTTACCGTTCTGCATAAACTCCTTGAACCTAAACCTGAAATTCGTTTCGCCGATTATGGTGAGCTTAAATCCATTTTTTCTCGCTTTGCTAACGATGATTATTCGATCGAAAGTGATGAATCTTCTGTCGATGCAAATGCCATTGATGAACAGCTTTCTAAAGTGAATGCGTTTAATCAGGCTGGTAATCTCGATCTTTGGATGCAGCTTTCAGAAAGCGTGCCTCGAACAGTTCCCAATGCAATGGCTTCTGTTCTCATTAGCAGTGCTTCCATTGAACTTAAAAATAATCAGCAGCAAGCGGCGAAGAATAAATTCGCTCCCATGTTGGTTTTGGGCGGGCTTGCACTGATGGTCATTTTTGTGTTGGGGGTGCTGGTTGACCTTGATTTTGTTATTTGGGCTATTGTGGGACTGGCGGTTATCATTTTGTGGTGGGGGGGGATGCGCGGTCTTCAACGTCGGAGCACCTCAAAACAGAATGAAAGAAACAAAAAACTTATTCAGGGATTTAATAATATTAAAACGCCGAAGGGAATTGAAATCTTTTGCGGTTATGAAAAATTTGACGATATTCCAATGCTCAAGCTGCTTAAATTTGGACGAAAAGCGATTGCCATTATCATTGATTTCGAAGATCAGCCTATCCCTGATAAATATAGGTCATTAAAAAATGGTGATATCGTGAGCAAAAGCCGCGTTCCTTTCAAGTTGAGATACCGCTTTAACCCGCCCGATGATGCTTGCGCCGATGATTTAATTCACGAAATTACTATCTATAATCATCAAACCGAAGGTCTTGAACCAGGAACTCCTATTCCTATTCTATATTATATCGATCCTGAGAATAATTCTAATGTTTGGAGTATGCCATACCCGTTTCCTTTTAAGGAAATTATGAATACTCAACTTACTCTTTTGAATAAAGTTAATTTGTATGGTGTTACAAAAGGAGTTTACTGATGAATAATGAAATTAATGATAAATCCACTGTGATGGACAATCTTTCAAATACTTCTGAGGATGTCAGAACACCTGAAATCCTTAATCTCGATTATCGATATGTTCGGTTGTTGGGCGAAGGGGCAAATGGACGAACCTGGCTCGCAAAAAGCCGAAAAACAGGTCTTGATGTCGCCATTAAGGAACTCAAATTCGCCGATGATTTTAAAGCTTGGGAACTTTTTCATCGCGAAGCTGAAGTCTTGCAGTCCATTAAAGTCGATGGCGTGCCTAAACTCATTGAAAGCATTTTCGCTCCCGATTTCACAAGTTATATCGTTCAGGAATATATTCCTTATCGGTCTCTCGAATATTATCTCGAAAATGGCGAAATTTTTGATGAGGATGAGGTTTATTCTATTCTTGAACTAACAAGTCGTATTTTATTCGCTCTTCAGACGCAATATATTCCAGCTATTATTCATCGTGATATCAAACCGGGTAATATTTTATACCGACGGGCAACGGCAAATACCGATGCAAAAGTTTGGTTGATCGATTTCGGGGCCGTCGATAATGCTCATAAACAATCCAGTGGTTCGACAATCGCCGGTACGTTTGGTTATATGTCGCCTGAACAGCTTCAGGGCGAAGTTTCTCCGCGTTCTGACTTCTATTCATTAGGCGCTACCGCTCTGCATCTGCTAACAGGCGTGTTTCCTTACGAAATTCCGAGTGAACTCTTTAAACTTCAGTTTCACCCTGTGATCGAAGAAAAAGCTCCGGATACGACAAAACCAATGGTCGAATTCCTTGATTTTCTTCTCGCTAGCAGCGCTGAAAATCGTCCTCAGGATATTAGAGAATTGCGAAAAAGCCTCGATGAAGCTCGCAAATCTTCGATTGAATACCGCAGAATTAATGTTGCTTTTGAACTACCGGATCCTGCGCCTCGTACTAAACTGGGACTTTGGTTTAGAAAAACTAAACTTGGTACGAAACTTCACTCAAAAAGAATGGACATGAAACGTCGACGTTTTGAAAAGAAACGCCAACGTCAGTTGCAGGAATTTGAAAAAATGGAAGCAGAGGCCAAAAAACGTCGTCTGGAATATGAAAGACTTCTCCAGATAGAACGCGAAAAGAATGGTGTTCAAATTCAAGCAACGATTAAGCGTGTCGCTGTGGGTGGAATTGTCAATGAGTCATATACCACAATGGGATATGACAGTTATGGAATTTTCCACCCGGGGGAACGTGTCGATGTTCAGCTCGATGAAAATATTCTTGAGGCTGTGTTTCAGCACGATGGAAACTGGTATCCCGCTTATCTTCGTTATAATACATCTAATACTTTTAAATGTTCTTCGGATGCTCCTCAAAATGAGAAAATTGAAGAAAATTCGTTTATTGTTCAATTCATTCCTTCAAAAGCTGATATTTTTGTCCCTAAAGAGCAAATCATTTGGTTGAGTGAAGAATTCTATACAAAATTTACAGGCAATCAAACTAAACAAAATGAAGATAAAAAAAAAGAAACGAAGTAGATTAAATAGAAAAAAACGAAAACATTAAGGATATTTTTTTTGAACGCATCTGAAATGCACTTAATGCGTATTTCGTTGCAAAACATGAATGCGTATCGCAATGAGCGAATAATAAAAAAGCAGTATCACTGAAGTGATACTGCTTTTTTTGACTCAAACTGAAGGGGATTAATCGCCCCAGTCATCATCATCGGTCAGAAGAGAATCGATTGAATTGGTTGTCGGTTCAATGTTGGGATCCGATAATGTCATTTTGTTTTGACGTTTCTTCGACATCGGAACTTCTGAAAGATCGCCGAGATCCATAATGGGAATGGAGACACTGCCGGAGGCAGCTACGTGGCGTTTTTGAGGCGGAATGTACTCGTCCTTAACATTTGATAGTGACAAATTGATGCTCGATTCAACCGATGCAGGTCGGGTATTAGCCGGCTGTGCAAACGAACTTGTGGCGAGTTTTCTTGCCATGGACGGCGTTTCTTTGGACGCTTCGTTTGCATTGGCTTGAGCCATCAATAGATTGAGGTTTTGTGATAGTGATTTTTGTGCTTCATCGACGGTCGGAATATGGAATGATGCGTTATCGGCATCCATTTCGATGAAATCAGCTCTTCGATTATTGCCTGCTGCGCTGAAAGAATCCTCATAATTGCTGGTTCGTGCTGGTGCAAGACGAGGCGGACGGGTTGGCATTTTATTTTCAGGTTCGGCTGGCTTTGGCGGTTCCGGTTGTGTTCTGGCTGGCGGCTGTGGTCGTACCGGGGCCGGTTTTGCCGGCGCGGCGGCTGCTACGGCTACTGCGGCTGGTGCTTGTGCCGTCTGGCCTTCAGCATTCGCAGTGTCAGCATTGGATGTCGTACTCGGAACTTCTTTCGGCTCCGGCTCTTCATCCGGATCTTCACAATGGCGATAATATTGAACAAGAACGGTATTGGTGAACCCCAGGCAGATCAGCAATAAAATGCCGCTTATGCCTCCAAGCATATACCAGCGTGAACCCGCTCCTAATCCTGCTGCAAGTCCATAAGAATCGTACAACTGCGCAATTTGACTCTGTTCACGATTCTCTTTTTTGGCTTCAAATTTTTCTCGATCAAAGCCATATTTGGATGCCTGGGATACAAATAAGCCATAATCCCCTTTATAGGTTGGATATGGTTTATTAAATAAATTCTTTTCCAGGGCAGTTTTTAATACTTGCTTTTCTTTCTCGTTCTGCGCAACGCGATCACCTTTTAATATTTCTTTATCGGTTGCATCTTTCGTTTCGATATATCTTTCATAGCCTGCTTTGGCCATTTCGTATGAGATTTTATCGGGAAAATTGATCTGCGCCGATGAATAGGAAAATAGGGCAAAACTCACGGTCATCGCGGCTAATACCGGGAGCATGATCACGATAAATTCTCCGCGTCGTCCACGCGTAAATTTCAATGAAACACCAATTTGTTTCATTATCTGCGGAAATGTCCGGGATTCTTCATACGTATAATCAAATGTGATGAACCATACAAACATCATATTTAGGAAAATTATGCATCCTAATATGAAGAATATGGCTGAAACGATGGTCTGTCCTGCACCCGAAAGGGCGGATACAAAAGCCGCTATCGTGAAAAATAAACCACTTCCAACAAGCACGACTAAGGTCGACGCCAGGGATCGAATGGGATGAACGGTGCCTTCATTCCCGCATGACAACCAATTCGCTTCCGGGTCATAATCTGTGTGATAGACAACACCCATTAAATTATTCGAGACAATGCTAAAACCAAAAAGTTGGAAAATTAGAATGCCTAGACTCATTAAAATAATGATAACAACATTAGAATCGGAAACGCCTAGACTCGACAGGGCTATTTCATGTTGTAACCCACTCGTCATCCACGAGATGATTGCATAATATAAAATTGCCCAAACGGATGTCCAAACGAGAATTCTCTGCCAGGACTCCTTGAACTGATCAAGTGCGGGCAAATAATATTTTTTGAAGTTATAGCTCACGATGGGATGTGCTCCTGGAAAAAGGCTGCCTTGGGCAGCCTGTGATGAAATGGGCTAAAGGTTGATTAGAAACTGTACACGAATGAGGCTTTTCCTCTGACGCCGTTGGCACCATAGGATGATGTTCCGGCTGGAGAATTGCCCCCATTTCCGGCTTGTCCGGCTGCTGATTGTTCATCGTTTTCCGGATATTCAAAATCGTTATTTTGCGTGAATGTATCGGTGCTGATACCGACACCGGAGATACCAATGGAAATGCCGCCGCATCCGGCTCCGCCGCCACCGCCGCTGCCGCCATCGCCGCCGCCGCCGCCGCTGCCGCCGGCGCCTGAACACCACGCAGGTGTCTCCTGACGTCCGCCAATGCCGCCTTTGCCGCCTTTGCCGCCAGCTCCTCCATCACCGCCATCGCCGCCTTTCCCGGCTATGCCAAGACGAATTTGATTGCCATAGATCTGCGGCGCTGAAACGCTTTGCGCGATCCAAATGCCAAAGGCTCCGCCGCCGCCGCCGCCGCCATTACCGGCTTTTCCTCCACAGCCACCGGCTCCGCCGCCGCCGCCGCTGCCGCCAATATCTCCAAGCAAATTGCCTTCCGTACACGTGGTATCATTATAGTTGATGGCTCCGCCGCCGGCTCCGCCGCCACCGCCGCCCTCGGCTGCTCCACCGGCATTTCCGGATCTGCCGCTTTCTCCATGCCAGACATTGTTCGTGACAGAACCCAGACCGTTCGTGCAGCCCGGACCGCCTTGCCCTGACATGCCGTTCTGACCGTTCCGGCCATTCGTTCCGTTCGAATAACCCCCTGATAAACAGTCATACTTACAATACGGCGCATGTTCCGCATAACTGATTTGATACGAATTGTTGTCTCCCCCTGAACCATCTCGAGAGTTATACTGGAAATCCTGAAGCTGGCCGCCGTCTCGTGCCGTCGCTCCAACTCGGCCATTTGCTTCACTGCAATAGCTGTTTACCCCTCCAGGACCTCCCGCTGTCGTCTCTCCATAACACGTCGTGTTGCTGCATTCCCGGCTATTCCTGCCATCGGCTCCATTCGTCCCCTCATGGCCTGATTCGCCTGACATGCCTCGACCTCCGTCCCCTGCATGGCCCCCAAGAATTACATTGTTCACAATCAGGAGTTTGTTCGACGCCTTCTCGATATAAATACCATACGAGTTGCGGCCGTTGCCGCCTGTCATCGCCTGGCTTTCCGACACATCATACCCCTGAATGTTCAGGCCGCTGATGATCGTCTGCTGGTTCACTTCCGGTATGTATATGGTTCCCGGTTTCGTATCGTTCGTCGGTGGCGGCGCGGAAATCAACGTCGGGTTCAGCACGATATTGCGGCTGCTGAAATCAGAACTGTAGCCGCCATACAGCTGAATCCCTGACTGCATCACGACCTGTTCCACATACGTTCCCGCCGCAACTAATATCGAACTGTGTTCACCGCGTTTGAAATGATTGATTGCTTCCCCGATCGTCTTGTACGGATGCTCTCGCGTTCCTAACGACAGCGTCGATTGCGAACTCACAAATATCGAACTCGACGCCTCGCCGTCGATCCCGTCGCAGTTGCGGTCAATATACGCACTGGTCTCATCCGGCCAGCGGTTGAACATGTCCGGATAATCTATTCCGCTTTCGATCGCATGACCGCATTCACAGCCATCCGCACTGATGCCGTTCACATCGTAATACTGAACCTTCACGCGGCACACCTTGTCAATGCACCGGTGCGCTGTCGACAAACTGCTGCAGTCATTATCACTGCTGCACGATACAGGACTCGTTTCTCCGTTTTCTGACACACAGTAATAGACCTGACGGTCACATTTCATCCCGCGACCGCATTCCTGATCCTCGCTGCATCGTTTGCCCAGAATGTTGTTCTCCACTTTGCAGCCCGTGAATTTACACGCATAATCACTGCCATCCAGTAGACACGCTCCTTCGGCATGGAGTTCCGGCGCTTTCCAGTGGCTCGGACAGTCCTCGTTGCATTTCCCGCAATGCTCCTGCGCATTATAACGCCCCTCGGCATCCCGGAAATCTTCGTCAATGTTTCCATCGCAGTTGTTGTCCTGACCGTCACATACTTCTAACGTCAGGGTTTCTGCACTGCACTCACTCCATGAATACGTGTCTTCGGCAACCTTTTCACATGTCTGACGCCCCTGACACACATCCGTGCCTGACGTCGCAACACAGTTTCGCGTCATATTCAGCCTGGATGGATCACAGCTGCAGCTTTCTCCCTTCGGAACGCAAAACTTTTCACCTTCCATGACCTGGCATGTATAGCCCGATGGACAACAGCTTTGTTCCCCAATTCGTCCCGAACACCCTGGATAGGGTGAGTTTTCATCACAACTTTGCAGACAGTGCGTCCCAAAATCTCCGCTCAATGCCATGCATCGATCGCTGTACACTCGGCAGTCGCTGTCATTGCCGCAAACCTGACAGGCCGGGCTTTCCAGCTTCAGACAGGACGTCGGCGATTCATGCGGATACGGATAATAGCCCGGTTCACATAGCTTCGGAACACACGTCGATTTGTTGTCCCGAACTTCGCACGTCGCTGACTCCTTCAACGGGGTTCCGTCCTCATCTGCCCTCAGCTTGGACAAAACATCGTAACACGAGGCTCCACACGACCCGCAGTTTTCCACATCGACATACAGACCTTCGGCATTCACAAACGGTTCATCCACGATCCCGTTGCAGTTGTCATCCACGCCGTTGCACAATTCCTTGTCCGGATCCCCGGCATCACATACCCAGCCGTATTGGGCATTCTCTTCCCGACATTGCCATCGACCGATACAACCGCCTAAATAGCAAATCGGAAAATCATTCCCTTCGAGTTCCTTGTGTGACAGACCCGGATCAAAGTTGTCTATGAGTCCATCGCAATCGTCATCGACTCCGTTGCATACTTCTTCGGCCGGCGTTCCCGCATCACACTCGCTCCACGCGTACTGGTTTCCCGTGCGGCGGCAATACGACCAGCCTGCACATACACCGTACGTATTGCTGTTTGTACAGGCGCGCCCCATCTCTTCCTTGCCTGCACCGCATTCGCATGTTTTCTCAAGCGGAATACACTGCGCATACGTCGCTCCGTTGCGTTCATACGGTTCGCACGAATACCCTTTCGGACAGACATCCAGACTGCAGTCCTTCGAACAAACACTTCCTTCTTCCAGCTCAATGCACAGGTCGCCCGTCGCATTGCAATGGCCGTCCACCGCACACGGAAGACAAAGTCGAGAGCTCGTATCCTGCACGCATACGTGCGTATCGGCATCAAAATAATCACTCGCCGTCCACGTCTGGCACGACCAACCCTCGTCACATCCCAAAAGGTTGTCGCATAATTTCGTACAGACTCCGCCGTTGTCCGGACCCAGCGGAAGACATACCCCGTCCACGCATTCCTGATGCGATATGCACGTTTCGCCAAACGCTCTTTCCGGTACTATCCACGGCGGCTGGTCGTTCTCCAGACACTTGCCCCCGTTACAATATTGCCTTTCTTCGCAGTCGTAGCGCGTTATGCATTCACATTCACCGCGATCTTTACAGTTCGTACTGCAGCCGCTCAGCGAAATCAGAATGACACACACGGTTAATGCTAATTTAGTATTTCTCATGGATGCCCTCATTCATTCTTTAGGCACATTTCAGCCAACTCTCCATTATATCAGAATGCTGTATAGGTTGACTAATGTTATATTGTGTCAAAAACGCCGGCTAATGCCTGCGGCATTACGCCCGCGCGGGCCGGTCTATCCGCTTCGCAGATACGACCGGCCGGCAGCGCTGCTTCACACGCGCTGCCTTCATTTTTTCTTCTTCTTGCCCGCCTCTCCGGTCATCTCCTCAAGACACCCCTCGTGATATATCCCCCCATGATACGAACACGTCCCTGAGCCCTCGCTCGGTGAACACGTCCCGTCACAGCATCGTGTCTTGCATATCGTCGACTTCTCATCGCTCCCGTCTGAACCCGTTTTCGCTATGAAAATGGCTACCCCTGCTGCAATCGCTATGAGCAGAAACACTAGAAATTTCATGATGACTCTTGATTCGCGTCGACTGACACTTCCTGGATCATTTTCGTGCGCTGTTTCCTGCATCATTCGATGACTGTTCAGTTCCAGTGCTTCGCCTTCAACACTGGCTATCAGCTGATCATTGCTCTCATCTTTTTCTTTCTTTTGCAGTTCCTTTTCCAGGGCTGCGGCTCTCAGTTCGTTCAGCTTGTTTTCATCAGGGACACTCATTTTTTTCTCCGGTTCGTTCTCGTCAATATAGCCATTGCAGGGTTTTCATGAGGTTTGGCCAGCATCGATTCGGGAGTCTCGCGGCCGCATCCTGCGTGTCGATCGACAAAAATAGACGCACGGCCGCACGATGGGCTCTCGCATGGTCGCGATGATAAACGGCATCAACCAAATCTAAATACGATATGATCGGCGCATGCACAAATCGTTCGGGAAGGGCATCGGCGTCTTCCGGCTGCGTCAGCCAGAGACGGACCGCTTGCGATACCGGACTGTCCGGATACTGCGCCGCCTGGCGCTTGATCTCAATGCGCCTTGCCATCCCTTCCGGAAGCGGCCTGCTCAGAAGTGCATCGTACATGAATTTCGCCTGCAAATTGAATTTGCCATGCCACATCATGTCCGCCTTTCTTTCCATCCACAGCACCTGAACCGGCGTCTTCATCTCGCTGAGGTTCAGCTCCCCGAGCATTGCAAAAATTTGTGCCCTCAGCTCTGCGGCTGAACTCTCCTCCAGCGAATAACCGGCATCGGGACGTTTCTTTTGGGCCATCTGACGCCATGCACCATATAACGCCGGTTTGATTCCCTCCGGCACCGAGTGCGTCACGATTTGAAATGCTTTCGGAACCGATTCTGCTTCATCAAGCGGCCCTCGACGAAGGTAATACTGGTACAGCCTTTCGACATCGCCAGGCGTCGGTTCATGGCCATGACACGATGCACAGGTTGCGGGCTCAACACTCGGTGAGACCTTCGATATAGCACAAAACGGGTCGTCTAGGCAGTCATACCATGCTGAAGTTTCTGAAGCCGTGAACCTCGCACAGTGTTTTGACCAGATCGAGGCCGATCCGTACACGAGTTCAACCGTTTCATTGGCTCTTTTTCGGCTGTGATTTTCTCGAATGTCCTTTTTCCATGCCTCGAAGGCATCCTGAAATGAAATGCCAAGCACTTTGCTGAAATCTCCGGGCATCCCCTGCGAAAGTGTCTTGATGCGTTCGATTCCGTACCGATCGATGAGCCATTTGACCCAAGATCCTGCAAGTGTATAGGCCACTCTTGAGGGCAGTCCCCAGAAGCCGTACATGAGAGCGTGCGGTGTTACGGATGGAAATACGTCCGGACGTGACAGAATGGCGGCGCTCCACGTGTGGAGATCATAGGTTTGGACGGGCCATTCGGCAGCCATCGCGAGTCCCTCAACCCAGCCCATTGCCGGAATGTGAAAACCGCCGGCAAGTTTGAGGGGGGGGAGGCCAAAAGAACCGGCAAAGAGATGCGCCATTTCATGGCGCGCAAGGGTCGAGTCGGGACTGGCTTGAATCAGATGGATTTCATCCTTCCATACCCGGGCAAAGCTCGTTCTGATGGCACCGATGTGTTTGCCTTTGAGGGCAGGTGACGGATACATCCAGATGTCGATGGAATTATCGGGGCGCGTATGAAAAAAGTCCTCGAGTGCCGCATAATCCCGTGAAAATTCTCGCAGAATACGGGCTTTTTCTTCGGCCATGGCCCGTCGTGATTTGGTGTGAGGCACGTAGTGGACGCGGTATTCGCCGCCCTCCGGAATGGCAGTCTGCCAGAGATCAGCTTTTAGGGCTGAACGTCCCATGGCCGTTATCTGCCCTGTTTCGGCAAGCCAGATGTGATAGCCGACAGCGAGTCCGAGACCAAGAAGGGGAAAGACGAGCTTTCGGGGCAGGCGGGATGCGGGGGTCTGGGCAAAAAACAGGCACAGGCACAGGGCACACGTTCCGATGCGCCACGTGACAAGGGACTGCATGACGTCCATTGTCTCATCATAAATCGAACCAGCGAAATAGCCGAAGAATTGCCCGAATGCGATGAGCGGCGGCCAGTTGTAGAGGGCGTAAATGGCAAATCCGAAATCGGCCAGTACGGCGAGACAATAGATGCCGACGCGAGCCGCCTTCCAGGGGAAAAGACGGCTGCACCAGCCCCATACGAGGGATGCAAGCAGGCATCCCGGAAAAGAAATGAGGATTTGATACCCGAGGCCCTGAGACAGACTGCAGACTTCGCCTTTGAGGGCCGCTACCGAGAGCGTCGCCAGACCGGCTCCGATCCACCAGAAAATAAGCGACAAAAAAGAAATTGCCAGGCTTCGTGAGGTCTGTTTCGGGGTATCAGGGGCGAGCAGCGGAATGGCAATGAGGCCGACAAGAACCGTGAGAAGCGCGGCTTCGTAGTCAAATGACCCTATCAGCGGGAGCCATGAAAGGCCAAAGACGATAAAAATCAGGATGGCGTATGTAATGAGCTTTTTTTTCATGGGAACTGTTTCGAGTGAACAGAAAACATGGGTATTGTGCAAAGAACGAAAAATCTGTGTCGTCCGAAAAATTGGAGGCGGATGAATGATAGCACAAAATGATTGCGGCGCGCAGAGACTGGGAGTAACGGCGTGACATGTTAAGCTGGTTTTAGGGATTGCATAAAAAAAAAGACCTCGCGAGCCGTATGCGCACAGGCATTCCCGGCCGCAGCCGGGAATGGGCGAGCACATTGGCGAGCGTGGCGCGCGTATCGACGCAGGAGAAAGTGCGCCCTGAAACAAAGAAAATGATTGACAAGAACGGCCTTTGCGATTAAAGGGCGCGGCCGGCGCGGTGGTCGCGCTGTTAAACCCGCAGTCAGTTGGGATGAAATTTCATCTGTTGGGGCTGCACAAACCTAAGGTATTTCAAATGGAAAAAATTGAACTCAAAGGCGTTGTTCGCTGTGGTGGAAAAAAAGGCGTGAGCCGCAAACTTCGTGCAACAGGCAACATTCCCGTTGTTTGCTATGGCCGTCACATGGATTCCATCGCAGCCACCATTAATCCTGCTGACCTCGTCAAGGTTCTCTCCACGAAATTTGGTGCCAACATCGTCTTCACGTTCGTCGTTGATGACAATGGCAAAGAAGTTCGCCGCGATGTCATGGTGAAATCGATCCAGCGTGATCCGGTTTCCCGCCGCATTCTCCATGCCGACTTCTATGCTGTTGATGCAGACCGCAATGTTGTGGTTCGCGTTCCGATGCGTCTTGAAGGTAAAGCCGTCGGCGTTGGCCTCGGTGGTAAACTTCGCTGCGCCGTTCGCGACGTTGTTCTTACCTGCCTGCCGAAAGACATTCCTGCAGAAGTTGTCTATGATGTTTCTGCCATGAACATCAAAGATCGCGTCCAGATCAGCGCTGTTCCCCGTCCTGCCGGCTGCGAATTCATCTTCTCCAGCGACTATCTTGTTGCTGAAGTATATCCGCCCCGTTCATAATTCTGGGACAGAAAATTTAAGAGCGCCCGAATTTCGGGCGCTTTTTTTTTTGCCTTTTTTCGGGATCGTCAGCCTGGGGGAAGGGGGGGAGCCGTTTGTGCGCATAAACTGTTTATTTCCAGTTGTGCTTTTTTGGTGTAAAGTAAAAGTGTGTTTTTGCTTTAAGGGAAAAAAATGAGTGATGAGGCGCTGTTAATTGTTGGTCTTGGAAATCCGGGGTCTGAATATGCTTTGACGCGGCATAACTGCGGTTTCCGCCTGATCGATCGCTTCTGCGAATCGTGTGGTGCCTCGATGACGCAGGCAAAGTTCCAGGGAATTTTCGGAACGGCTCGCGCCGGCGGACGGACGATTTATCTTCTCAAGCCACAGACGTTTATGAATTTGAGCGGCAAGAGCGTTGTCGCATGTATGTCTTTTTATCATCTTCCGATCGAGTCGGTTCTCGTGCTTCACGACGAGCTGGACCTGCCGCTTGGCGACATTCGCGTGAAAGTCGGCGGCGGAGCCGGAGGGCATAACGGTCTAAAATCCATCATGGAACTGACCGGAAAAAATGAGTTTGCACGGCTTCGGATCGGAATCGGACGACCGGTTCACGGCGATGTCGTCAACTATGTGTTGGGGTCTTTTAATGCCCAGGATGAGGAAACACTGGGCGCTTCGTTAAATATCGGAGTCGATGCACTCAAGACGTTTATAGCACGCGGTGCACAGGCTTCGATGACTTATTGTAATGGCCTGTTTAAGGCCAAAAAGAAGGAGGATGCAGGTAATGATTAGTGATCTGGTCATGAATCTGGTCTGTATCGGCGTCCCTGCGGCGGCTGTTTGCGCGTTGCTGTTTGCCATCATCAAGGCAAACGCAATCGGCAAAAAAGACGTCGGCTCGGATCGCATGAAAGAGATTTCCGGATTCATTCATGAAGGTGCGCTTGCGTTTCTACACGCAGAGTACAAAGTTCTCGGACTGTTTGTCCTCATCGTGGCACTGTTGCTTGCGTTTATTAACAAAGGCAATGTCGACAGCAGCCCGCTGGTTGCCGTTTCATTCATCGTGGGTGCTGTTTGCAGTGCTACGGCCGGTTATTTCGGTATGCACGTTGCGACCAAAGCCAATGTCCGCACGGCCAATGCCGCACAGGATGGCTTGAAACCCGCACTTGCTGTCGCTTTCGGCGGCGGCGCCGTCATGGGTATGACGGTTGTCGGTCTCGGTCTTCTCGGTATCATTTGTCTTTTCCTCCTTTACACAAACGTCGTATTTGTCGGCGAGAGCATGTCCAAGATTTTGGAAGTCCTCACGGGCTTCAGCTTTGGTGCTTCTTCGATCGCCCTCTTTGCACGTGTCGGCGGCGGTATCTATACCAAAGCAGCTGACGTCGGTGCTGACCTCGTTGGTAAAGTCGAAGCCGGTATTCCTGAAGACGATCCTCGTAACCCCGCCGTCATCGCCGACAACGTCGGTGACAACGTCGGTGACGTTGCCGGTATGGGGGCTGACCTTTTGGACTCCTATGCCGGCGCCATCATCGGTTCGGCCGTTCTCGGTGCTGCTCTCTGGACGCCGGAACAGGGCCAGCTTTCTGCTGTCGTCCTTCCCCTCATCGTCGCAGCCTCCGGTATCATCATCAGCATTTGCTGCACCGCGCTTGTTAGAAGCACGGGTGAAAAAGCCAATCCCCAGGCTGCTCTCGATCGCGGTACGATTTCAGCCGCTGTCATTACGGCAGCCGCCGTTTTCGGCATTGCTTACATCGTTCTGCCCAAAGCCGGCCTTCCTCTTGACGAAGCCAATGACCTCTTTGGCATTGGTTCCGTTCAGTGGTGGAACATCGGTGTGACGGTTCTCGGTGGTCTGATTGCCGGTACATTGATTGGCAAAGTCACGGAATACTATACGTCGGATTCATACAAATCCGTCAAAGCCATTGCAGAAGCCTCCACAACGGGTTCCGCAACGAACATTATTCGTGGTATCGCCGTCGGTATGCAGTCCTGCGTTATCCCCGTTCTCCTCATCTGCGTCGCCATTTTCATCGCTTATGCGACTTCCGGTCTTTATGGTATTGCTCTTGCCGCTCTCGGTATGCTTGCCACAACCGGTATTCAGCTGGCCGTTGATGCTTATGGTCCTATCGCCGACAACGCCGGTGGTATTGCCGAAATGGCCGGTCTCGATCCCGAAGTTCGTGAACGCACGGACAAACTCGACAGCGTCGGCAACACGACGGCTGCTATCGGTAAAGGTTTCGCGATTGGTTCTGCCGCTCTTACGGCACTTTCACTCTTCGTCGCATACGCCGCTGTTATGCATCTCGATAAAATCGATGCCATGAACCCGCTCGTCGTTGTGGGGCTCTTTGTCGGCGGTATTCTTCCTTTCTGGTTCAGCGCGCTTGCAATGCTCGCCGTTGGCAGCAGCGCCCAGGATATGATCGTTGAAGTCCGTCGTCAGTTCAAAGAAATCGATGGCCTTCTCGAAGGCAAGGAAGGCGTCAAAGCCGACTATTCAAGCTGTGTAAGAATTTCGACACAGGCTGCCATCCGCAAGATGATCAAGCCGGGTCTCATCGCAATTGTAACGCCGATTCTTGCCGGTTTCCTCGATACGTCAGGTGCCACGCTCGGCGGTCTTCTCGTTGGTGTCACGATTACGGGTGTTGTTCTCGCCATCTTTATGGCCAACGCCGGTGGTGCATGGGATAATGCGAAGAAATTCATCGAAAGCGGCAATCACGGCGGCAAGGGCAGCGAAGCCCACAAAGCGGCTGTCGTTGGCGATACCGTCGGCGATCCGTTCAAAGATACGGCCGGTCCTTCGATCAACATTCTCATCAAACTCATGAGCGTTATTGCTCTCGTTCTCGCGCCGACACTTGCATCGATGAACAGCGATGCAGGAATGCCGATTGACGAGGGTGTGCCGGCTCAGGTTGCTTTGGCGGAACCGGCAGCTGCTGCTCCTGTTGCGGCTGTTCCTGCCCCCGCACCTGCTCCTGTTGCCGTTCCCGGCCAGCAGGTAGCTCCGAAAGACTTTCGCGGTCGTCGTCCTGGCGGCAAACGCGACATTCGTCGCCACAACCGTCAGCCCGGCGCTCCCGGTCCGGCTCCTGCCGTTCCGGCCCCCGTTCCGGCTCCGGTTCACTAATCACTGTATAAGCCTCATGACTGAGGTTTGATAAAAGCCCGCAAGTTTGCGGGCTTTTTTTTGGTTGCAATAATCTTTAGGGTCAGTCATTTTTTAGGTGTTTTTCATCGATATGCTGGTGAGAGGTTTTGATGGCAGGCAAAAATAGCGGAATCAGTCAGGTGCGCGAATTTATGGTGGTTGGTCCGGATGACAACGGGCTGCCGAATGAATTGGCAGAGGAGCCGGTGATTTCATCGCCGGGAGAGGCGGCGCCGGAACAGGAACAGCTGGATGCAGCGGTTGTTGATGTTTATGCCGGGCCGAGAGAATGGGTGGTGAAGTGGTTTGGGCCATTCTTTTCAGCGAACCTTCCGGCACACAGAGCATCGGGACTGTACCTCGTTTATGTCGGAAATTATCCGCTGTTTGTGAGTTCGAGTTCGAATGTGTTTGTGGCACTGACGCGGCATTTGATGTTCAGTGGTCATCAGATTATACCGATCGATTTGCTTGGTCGTGAGATTCTCCATTATGCGAATCTCTATCATCAGCCGATAAGTCTGAAGACGGGATTATTGTTTGAGGACAACAAACTGATATCGCCAAAGGGGCATTTGGAGTGTTATCGGCGTGCGGCGGCGGCACTGGCCTTCAGATATGCGATACCGTGTAACAAATATGCGCGTCTTGCGTTTGAATTTGATCCGCTGACGCTGACGAATCTCGGGAAAAGATTTCCGTTGGAGGAGCAGTTTCATGTGGACACGAGTGTGAGCGAGGAAAAACAACCTGAACCGGGAGAGCCATGAGTGGTGTTTTGACAGGCGTGTGGCTTTGCTGTTAAACTAGAGTAAGGTTTTTTGTTAATTACCGGCTAAATACGATCGGGAAAGAAGATGAAAAGAAGCAGAATAGGTCTAGTTCCAGTCATTGCGTGTGCGGTGGCGGTGATGAGTGGCTGTACGACGGAGATCGACGAAGATGCGTTCCGTGCGGGTGCAATACAGATGGAATTGGGGGATGTAACGACCGATGAGCTTTACCCGACGGCCGGGGATGAGATTGACTGGAAGATGGTATTTTTGCCGTCACCGGGCGACATCATTGTGGACACGTACTGGGATGCGGCGCTGGAAATATTCAATGTCGAGGTTGGTGTGTATGATCGCTTTGGCATTCCAATCAAGAAGCAGGCGCGAGAGACTGGCGGCGGGACTGGTGTATTGCGGACGTTTGTTCCGGAATCTGGGCTTCATTACGTGAAGCTGTCGGCGGAGAGCGGCAGGTCGATTTATTCCGTGAGCATAAAGTTTGAGGAGAATCCGGATGGAGAATATGCCACGCCGACGGCTGTTCCGATGTTTGATGCGTATCTGGATTTTGATTCAGCAGTAGAGGATGCGGCCAAGGTTGATTTGTCGGGGATGGGAAGCAAATCAAGCGGCAGTGGATCGCGATCTGGAAGTGGGTCGGGCAGCAGCAGTGGCGGTGGAACCGGTACATCGAGTGGTGCTTCATCGGATGGCGGCAATGACGGCGGCGCCGGAGCGCCTGCGGGAGCCGTGCTTCTTCCGACGGCGGCAGCCGGCGGCACAGTTCTTCCGACGGCGGCAGCCGGCGGCATTTCAAGCTCTTCCAATGAAGCCGGTCCGACAGTTGTCAAAGCCCGTTCCGTCGGCGGCGGGTTTAAGGCTTCCGAGGTTAAGACCGTGGACAACAAGACTTCGGCAGCGGCAACGACAAAAGATGCCATTAAGCCGATTTGTTCCGATATCAAAGGCAGGTTCAAGTCGATTGATGCCGATGTTACGGGTGTGACGAGTCGAAATAACAGTACCCAGATCAAGCTCAATGTTGGGAGCAAGCATGGCGTTCAGGACGGTGCCGTGGGCGATATTTACGTTGATGGAAAGATCCTGGAGGGCGGCCGCTTCAAGGTTGAAAAAATCTTTGAAACGAGCTGTATTGCGGTGACAAATGCCAGTGCAGCCGATGTCAAAAAGGCCAAACGATTTGTCGTGAAATCTCCCGAATAAATCGGTTCTGTCTTCAAATAGGTCAATATTTCGCTATTTTGTGTACGGATGGATATAAAACATCCGGTCTGGTTCTCTTTTCTTTCCTCTTCAGGAGTTTGTTTTATGCTCAAAAAATCATTTGTTCTCATTGTTACCCTGGCTGCGGCTCTGGCGCTTCCTTCGTGCAATAAGGAGATCGAGTATAATTCAAATACAGGGCACGACGGATCGCGCGATTCAGCCACGCAGCTTCTCGTCAACACGAACAAGGTCGATGACATTTCCGCACCGACCGGCGACAACGAAGACTGGTACTATTTTGTACCGCAGGAAAAAGGTTTCATCACGGTCAGCACGTTTATCGACAAGCCGAAAGACATCGTTCTGGACATGACGGTGATGGATGGTTTTGGCCGCACGCTTCATACGCTGAAATCGAACACGGGTGACAATGTGTACACGTTTGCTGAATTTCCCGTTGAACCGGAGCGGTATTTTATTTCGCTGATAACCAAAGAGGGTGCCAGCAGTTACACGCTGCGGGCGGATTTTCGCCTTCCGGATCCGGAGCCCGAGTGTGAAATCGGGACGTTTGCCTGTGTCGGGAGTGTGCTGAAAGAGTGCCAGAAGACGGGCTATGTGGATGTGAAGGTTTGCGAGGGTGACACGCCGCAGTGTGATTCTCTGAACGGTGAATGCCTGCCGCCGGACAAAAAACCGAGCGGCCACAAGAAGTGCAAGGCGGGTCAGCCGGGGTGCAAGACGGCGGAAACCGCACCGGTTGAGGATGCAAGTGATGAATTTGAAACTGCCAAGACGATCAAGGGAACGATCGTTCTTGTGACGCCGCGCGGCGGCGACCTTGTCGACGTAAAAATCAACGGCCTCGGTTCGAGCAAAGGCATCAAGAAAGGCGCCAAGGCAAGACTTCGCGGCCTCAAACGCCATGTCGATATCTATGACTGCAAGACGACGTTCTGTCAGGCAACGATCAAGGCAACGTCGGATGAGCTTTCACATTACGACACGGTTGAAGTGATTGTGCCGTAGGCGTGAGTAGTAATGACCATGAGGGCCGGCTCTGAGCCGGCCTGTTTTGTTTGTATATGAAGAAAGAAACGGCTCTATTTTCATGCCTGGTGCTGATGGCCTGGGCAGACGGTTGTCAGGATGTCTCTGCGCCGCTCGATTATGGAACGGCGGATCATCGGCTTGACGCGTGGATTGCGCAGGATACGGCGCAGTTTCTCTGCAAGTACAGCCGTGGTTCGTTTCCAAACTGGATGCTTTTGGAGGCGTACGAGTCGTATCTTGAGCCGGAGGAGGCCGTGGCCGTTGGATATATTCGCGACCGCCTTCTTGAACAGATAGCACCGTCCAGACGGCCGAAATATATGGCGATCAGTGCGTTCATTGCCGAACACACGCGGTGTGAGACGGAGCTTGGCGGTGTTGCCGTCAAGGAGCGCGATGAAGAGACGGGGGCTGTCGGCGTCAGATTTTTGCAGCAGTTTCCGCTGGTTCCGAATGTGCCGGATATTGCAGTGGCGGAGTCGATGACGCCGAAGGAGCAGACCGAAGCCTGGATGAAGGCATTTGATCGCGAATTCGATGGCAAATTTATGTCCCGGCAGGTGTCGATCGTCGTCATTCCTGGGGGGGAGCATGGGATGGTGCTTCGTTCGTCGGTCTCGAGTTCATTTGCGGAGCCGCTTGAAGTGAGGGAATTCTGGAGCAGTCTTGACGAGAGCCGGTTTGACGAGGCGTATGAGCATCTGGTCATGATATGTGCGAAACGAAGCCGTCTGTGTGAAGAACTGACGCCGTTTTGGGAGAGTGCGGTGAAGTATCAGCGAAGGGTTTTGGATGAATTTTCGCAGACGGTTGAAGTGGCGGATGAAAAGCGGACGGTTGTCGTTTCGCAGGGGGGATCGAGCTATACGTCGGTGGGGATGACGGTGACGAATCACGGGCAGAGGACGCTTCGCAACATCGTGTTTACGACGGATGAAGTGGCGCCGCAGCTGTGCCGTCTTCAGAGTGAGCGAAGGCGCCGGGATGAAATGCCGCTGGAACTTGGGCCCGGGCAGAGTGCGAAGGCGTGGTGTGCCTTGAGTGGAGAAACGCGCCCGTGGACGAAGCTTTCGTTCTGGATTTCGGATTAAATTTCGGGCGCGCACGACGGGATTCCGGGCGTATGCGCCACCTGGGGCGCATAGCACGGAAGGGCCGGCGTATCCCATAGCCGGCCGCCAAAACTCCCTGCTATCTCACGGGCTTGATTTGTGGTAGAACGGCACGTGTTTTTTTCACTGATGTTTTGAGGTGGATATGATTCGAGAGAGACGAGGCGTTGTACAGTCGCTGGTGACGGCCCTGGTGACGAAGCCGTTTATGCTGCTGTCGGGGATCAGCGGATCGGGCAAGACGCAGCTGGCGCGCCGGATTGCGGCAGGAATTGCGGCCGGTATGATGGAAAATGGGCGGTTTAGCGGTCTGTCGTACAGTGCCGAGGGATCGGCACAGGCGTTCAAGATGACGCTTGTTAAAAACGGGATAATTCCGGAGCTTTTGGGTGCGGATGGCGGCGAATATATCGACATTCGGACGCCGGAGGATGCGTATTCGGCCGAAGAAATCCGTTCGTCAAACCTGAACGATGTGCTCAGGAACCGGATTGCGTTTCTGCCCGTTCGGCCGGACTGGACGGATCCGCAGAAGATCTGGGGGTATTACAATCCGCTGACGGGGCTTTATTATCCGACGAGTGCGACGCTTGTTGCGATGCATGCGTACCTGGAATTTCTGGCCTACGGGGCGGCTGCACCGCGCCACTTCATCATCCTTGACGAGCTGAATCTGGCGCGAGTGGAATACTATCTGTCGGATATATTGAGCCTGATGGAGTGTCCGACGACGATCGAAGGGGATCGGATCAAGATGGGTGAATTTTCGTCGATTCATCCGTTCAACCGGCCGCTTTGGACGCTGAGTGCGCCAAAGAGCGAGATCGGGAAGGAAGAGAGCGTTCACGAGCAGCTCTATATTGGCAAGATGGACAGGTCGTGGCCTCTGGCGTATCACTATCTGTCGGCGGCGAATGCGGGAATGCTTCTGGAGCGTATGCCGGTGGATTTAAACGAGGTCATCAGTGGTGCGGACTGGCATCGGATTGTTCCGCCGAAGATAACGTTCACGCCGAATCTGACGATTATCGGGACGGTGAATGTGGACGAGACGACGTTTTCGTTTTCGCCGAAGGTGCTCGATCGCGCGTTTGTGATGGAGTTCAATGAGATGGACTACGAGCGTGTGTGCGGAGACTGGCCCGGGTTTGACGAAGCGCGCGGGGCGCTGATGACGATGCACCGGATACTTCGTCCGGAGAACCTTCATTTCGGTTACAGGACGGTTCGGGAGGTTCTGGACTACCTCAATGAGTCGCAGAGCACGTGGCAGTCGCAGGGGGATTTCTGCATGGCGTCGAAGATACTGCCGAAGCTTCGTGGCGGCGAGGATCGTCTTGGAGCGATTTTGCCGGTATTTTTGGCGTTTGCAGTGACGGATGAGCGCGATTTTGAGAAGCTGCATGCGACGGCGACGGATTTCGTGGCGGACATCCTGGAAGGCCGTCAGCTGCCGGGGATTTTGAGGCGTCTTGGAAGGGAACGTGCGGCGTATCCGCTCACGAGTGACAAGCTGTTCAGGATGACGCGGCAGCTCCTGGAGACGGGGCTGGCGAGTTTCTTCTAAGTTGTTGGATTATTTGTGAGGTCGGAAGCGTTGAGTGATGAGAGACTTTCAAAGCTGATCGGGCTGTACGAGCGTCCTGCGCTGTGGATAGCGCTCAGGGTTGCGTGTGAGAATCCGCAGAGGGAGCTTCGAGTCGAGACGCCGTATGTGGATGTCGGGCAGGCGCGGAACATGGATTCATCGCATCTGGGTGTGTCGGCGTTTGAACCCGGGGCGCTTTCGGTGACGGACAGAATGCGCCATTTCGAGTGTCATCATCAAAAATGGCGATTTTTGAAAGTGTATGATCGGCGAGTTGTTCGAAGGGAACAGACACCGGCCAATCAATTCGTTGCTTATTTTGTGCGATACAGCATAAAGTTGCTCAAGTCGACGGCCTACGGGCAGTCGGCTGCGGGTGATGCGGATGATTTGTTTCCGGAATTTCTGAGGATAATACGTCGTCTGAATGCGGTCTGGGACGGGCTTTCATCGGAATTTAAGTATGCGCCGATGGATGTGCTTGCGCTGGACAACCAGTATTTGCAGTTTGATCCCCATTACCACGTCATACTAGAGACGTATCTGGCGTGTGAATCGTTGTAGAACAGGAGAACAGGATGGAAAAGTGGGTACCTAAAGGGCTGATAGGCGTTGTTCATCTTCCGGCGCTTCCGGGGGATCCGGAATATACGGGCATGAGCATTGAGGAGATTGTTTCGTTTGCGATGAAGGATGCGGCGGCGATCGTGGAAGGCGGGATCAGGTCTCTCATCATAGAGAATTTTGGATCGGCGCCGTTTCCCAAAGGGACGGCCGCGCAGCCGATGCCTGCGCATCACACGGCGATTATGTCGATCGTTGCGCATGAAATCCGCAAGGCGTATCCGGACATCACGATGGGGATCAACTGTCTTCGCAATGACGCGTATGCGGCGATAGGCATAGCGGTTGCGACGCGAGCGAATTTCATCCGCGTGAATGTGCTTTCCGGTGCGTATGTGACGGATCAGGGGGTAATCGAAGGGGATGCGTACGGCGTTCTTCGTTATCGTCAGCTTCTGAATGCGAATCACATTGCGATTCTGGCGGACGTTCTGGTCAAGCATGCGACACCGCTTGCGCCGCTTACGGCGACGGATGCGACGAAGGATACGCTTCTTCGTGGGCATGCGGATGCGGTGATCGTGACGGGCAGCGGGACGGGCGAGCCGGTCGAGCGCCGGACGCTTGAAGAGGTGTTCAGAGCCGCAGATGGACGTCCGGTCCTCCTTGGTTCCGGGACGAAGGCGGAAACGCTTCCCAATTATGCCAGCTTTATCAAGGGCGCAATCGTTGGAACCGCGCTCAAGGTGGATGGCCGTGTGAGCAATGCCGTGGATGTCGAGCGCGTCAGGCGCATGGTCAAGGCATTTGACTCCGTGTGTCGTGTGTAACGGCCTTCTTTGTACGGCCGTTGTCGCGCGGCTATTTGCAATACGCCGCGCGGGGACCGGCTATCGCGAGCGATACGCCGGCCTGTCCTTTTGAATTTTTTCGGAACTTGTCCCATGAAACGTCTGCCTTTAATACCGGTTATATTCGCGATGTGCCTCGTCTTTTGCGGGTGTGCATCTTCATCCACGCACAATCTCATGGAAGAAGCGGTTCAGAGCTCCGTTCGTCACGAAAAACGCGGGGCGTTTCCGTTCATGGGAGAAAATGTGACGTTTGATGTCCGGCATGTCGCGACCAAGACTTCGATCGCCGATGCCGTCTATTCCGTGGGGCACGAAGAAACCATGGAAGACGGGACGCGGTACATTCCCATCGTCGGAACGGGAGTGACGAAATCGATCATCCGGCTTTTTGCCCGTGTCGATGATCGAGCCGAGGCCTATATCGATCCCGAAACATGGGAAACGATCTACAGCTACAAGCACCTGAACGAGAACAATCGTGATCGCGAGTATTACGTGTGGTTCTGGCCGGAAGACATGTATGCGTCGGTGGAAAGAAAGCAGGGAGAGAACGTTGTCAAGCGCGACTATCCCCTCCCCAATGGCACGATGGACTCGATCGCGTGGGTGTTTTTTGTCCGTGCCATGAATCTCGAAATCGGAAAAAGCTACAAGCAGTATACGTTTGACGGATGGACGATAAACGGGATTGAACTCAAGGTTCTTGGCGAAGAGGATGTCTGGACGGAAAACGGATTTTATCACTGCCAGAAGTATGAAATATGGCGCGAGCGAAGCGAAGCGATCGAACCGCACGGAGCCCTGAGCGGAGCGTTTATCGATCAGGCCAGAAACGTTCAGGTAGAGTCGTATCTGCTTGCAACGGCGTGGCTTGCAACGGATGAGGTCAAGACTCCGGTCAGGCTTGTCATCAGTACGGGCGTGGGCGAGTTTGATCTTCTGCTCAAATCGTTTTCCAAACAGTAATCGGGCTGATTGGTCGCTGGTATGAAATCACCGATAAAAATCTATTCAAGCACTCCGTGGATTATTGCATCGTGTGCCCTGCTCTCGTCAATTGCGAACCTGACAACGGGCATCATTCTGCTGGCATCCTACAAAACGGGAGGCGATGTAGCCCTTGGCATTCTCACCATTGTGTTTGCCGTATGGGGAATGACGGGATCGATTCTGGCCCTTGTTTTTATCGTTCGTCAGAACCGTTTTAACCGTTCACAGGCGAATTTTATCGCGCAGGTTTCGCATGAACTTCGGACGCCTCTGACCTCCGTCCGGATGTATGCCGACACGCTGATGCTGCATCGTTTTCATTCGGCCGAAGAAGAGGACGAGCTTTTGCGCAACATGAATGAGGAAATCATTCGTCTGGAGCGTTTGACGGAGCAGATTCTGGAGGCGCGTCAGCAAAAGCAGGTCAAGGATGTGAACAAAATCGATGTTTCCGAGGTTTTGAAACGCGCTCTTCAGCCGTTTCTCGATGCACCGGAAAATCAGGATCGCCTTGATATTCATATCGAAGAGAACCTTCCGGCTGTTTCAGTCGATGCCGGAGATTTCATCAATGTCGCCTCCAATCTCGTTCGCAATGCATTGACTCATGGGGGACCCGGTGTGGTTCATATCGAGCTCAAAGAGGACAGTAATCGTTGTGTTCTTTCCGTTCGCGATGAAGGAACGGGTATTCCCAAAGAGTGGCGAAAGCAGATATTTGAACCCTTTGAACGCGGCAGCAATACGACGGATTCCGGGATACCGGGATTTGGCCTGGGGCTTTCGATTGTGCGGGATTTTGCCAAACAGTACGGCGCGGAACTGAATGTGGATGATGCGCCGGATGGCGGTGCGATTTTTACGATTGCCATGAAGTGCAGTTCGTAATCCAGGCCCCATGTTACTCAGTCGGGGCTTTGCCCCAGACTCCACCAAAGGGCTGAGCCCCTTGGAATCCTCAAATTTTTAGGTGGTTTAAGCTTTGGGAGCTGCTCGACCATTAATCCCGCCGAGGTCGAGGCGTTGTGCACAACACCTCGACTGGCTCTCGTCAATTTCTGCCTTATATTTGCGAAATACTCTGCTCATATTTCAGTTGATTTGTGAATTAACCGTGGCTGAGATGTAACGAGTCTGTGAATGGGCACAAAAAAAGTCCGGTGATTGGCCGGACTGTTTGTTAGATATCTTCTTTATAGGAAACGTTTGAGATCGTCACTGCAGAAGCGGATCATGTCTCCCATGGAGCGGATGTATTCGAGCGATTTGGGTTCGACGCTGTCGAGACCGAGTTTTGCAGAGGCTCTTTCGAGGGTTCGGATGTACTGGATGAGGCAGTCAAATCGCGACGACCATTTGGGAACAAACTGTGTGGCTTCCTGAGTGCACTTGTCGATGTTTTCCAGCTTGTTTTGAAGTTCGGCGATGAGTTTTGCCTGACGGGCATTTTCGTCTTCGAGGGCGGCAACTTTTTCATCATATTTCTGGATGCAGCGGTCATTTTCAGCGCGGAGATCATTGAGGGCATTGTCGAAATCGATTTGGCAGAGCTCAAGCGATTTTTGATGTTTTTGTTTGGCGTCGGCAAGCTCCTGTGCACGAACCTGCTCCATTTCCTGGATGGATTTATTGTGCATGTCTTTGAGTTCGGCCATGGCTTCATTAAGCATATCGATGGTTTGAGTGCTGTCATCGGCCTGTTCTCTGGCTATGGCAAGTTCTTCCTTGAGTTTTGCGATTTGATCGAGGAGATCGTTTTGGTTCTGAACATCGTCAGCGCCGGAAGCGATGGCGTCATCATGGGATGAATCAAGGGGATTGTCATCGATTGGTTCATCGAGCTCAGCGGGATTTTGGTCATATTGAGGAACATCGTCTTCAGGAATGGGTTCCGGTTCATTTGAAAGATTGTCATCATCCTGGAAATCGTCCTGTTCCTGAGGCGAATCGAGTTCAGGGTAGAGGTTTTGTTGGGGGAGGTCGGAAACATCCATGGCTCCCTGGGTATGGCTTTCGATATCATCGATATCGTCGATATCGTCGTTTTCGAGCTGTTCCTCGGGGACATCGTTGTTGAGATCATCATCGGCGGGCAGAGCGTTCTGAAATTCGTCGATGGGATTTTGCTCGAAATCATTGAGGTTTTCGTTTTCTGCATGGACGGAATCGTCACGGACGACGTCTTCAGGCGAAACGTTATTGAGATCGGGGTCAGAGGGGGTATTGTTGTCAAGAGCCTGAGCCAGTTCATCGAATTTGTCTTCAATGGCATAGGACTGAGGTCGTTTTCGACTTGTTTGAGCGCGTGTTCTGGTTGCGTTTGGCGGTGCCGGCATGAATGTCGAGGAAGTTCCGGCGTTTTGCGAAGGCACAGGTTCAGTCACGACACTTCTTCCGTATGCACCGGGTCTCACAGCGCGTCTCGAAGCGGCCGAGAGGGCGGCGGGCTGAATGCCGTCAATGGACATGGAAGGCCTGGACAGAGGGATCTGATTATCAGGCGAAGCGGCAGGCTGTGCGGAAGGAATTTCCTGAGAGAGCAGGGATGCTGGGCCAGCCGTCGGGATTGGAGATTGAAGAGAAGGTGCGTCGTTCAGAGATGGCGCCGCATTCATCTGGTTTGAAGCAAAAGGCGCCTGAGAAGCAGAAGGATCGATGTCGTTATAAGCAGGCGGCATCATGTTTTGAGACGGCATCTGCGGATTGAGCCCCAAGCCGTTTGGATTGACAGAGGCGGGCGAAGCCGCAGGATCGACCATGAAGCCGGGAGGAGGCTGGATGGTCGGCAGGTTGTGGTATGAAGGCGTTGGGGAAGGGGGAGAAACCAGAGAGCGTTGAGGCATCTGAGGCTTGATACCCATGGAATTGGGATTGAAACCGTTTGGGGCAAGTGTGGGGTCGAGAATGCCGGAGGATGGAGAATTTGGCATTCCGGGAGGCGGTGTCATGGGGCGTTTGGGCGGCATATTGGGAGCCGCCGAAGCTGCAGCTGCCTGCTCGGCAGCAAGTCTGGCCATATCGTCGTCGTATGCCGGCTGATTTGGCATGGTTGGACGATAAGTGCCACCGGAAATTGGGCGCATGGAAACACTTCTGAGATCTGGTGCAGACTGTGCAGGAATAGCCGGAGAGAAGTTCTGCAGTTTTGGCGCAGGCGGTTTTGGCGCAGGCGGACGCTGCATGGCTGGGGGGGCGGAAGGCTTGGGCGGCATCTGCGGCTTGGCAGGTGGTGCAGATGGGACCGAAGGCGGCATCTGCTGCGGCATTTGAGGACGCATTTCATCGATAAAATCGATGGGAACATTTCCAAAGACAATCTTGTCGCCGGGATGAATTTCAAGCTGCTGCTGAACGCGAGCACCGTTGACAAAGCTTCCGTTTGAACTGTTCAGGTCAAAAAGAAAGTATCGCCTGTTTTGATAAATGATTTTGGCGTGATAACGAGAGAGCGCCTTTTTAGGGATGAGGACCATGTTTCCTTGATTTCGCCCGATGGTGACTTCAGGTTGCCGGTCATTGACATCGAAATAGAATGTCTGATTATTTTCATCGCGAAAGACGATACGAGCCATAAAAACCCCTATATAAAAGAGCGCTGTATTTTTCTGGTGGACGTCACCAGGGACGCAGACAATCTATCATATTATTGGAGGAATTAGGAATGAGGAATCAGTGGGTAGTGGTTAGTGATTAGTGATTAGTGATTAGTGGTTAGTAGTTAGTGGTCAGTGGTTAGTGGTTAGTGGTGGTTTGAATGAAAACAAACACAGGGGGTGACCTGGCCACACACAAAAAAAGCGCGGGCGTATTGACGAGGTCGATAGCCCGCGCCAGGGCATGCGTATGTCCATAGCATGCCCCCCAAAAACACAGCCGGACGATGTCGTGATTCGAGGGCGTTTTTCATTTTTTTTCAAAAAAACGACATCCAAACTGTAACAAACGATTCTCGAGGGCATCATATATTGTGAGGGCAGAGAAGGGCTCTGTCCTGGACCTGGAGGATGCCATGATTGGAAGGACGATAAGCGGTGCGTTGCTTGGAGTGGATGGATACTGTGTGAACATCGAAGTTCAGATAGGATTTGGGGCGCAGAACTTTTTCACGGTCGGGCTGGCGGAAGGAGCGGTTCGGGAGTCAAAAGTTCGCGTGAGATCGGCGTTTATGGAGTCGGATTTGTATTTTCCGAATACGTGTGTGACGCTGAATCTTGCGCCGGCGGATGTGAGAAAAGACGGATCGGCGTATGATTTGCCGATAGCCCTGGCGATTTTGTCTGCGAACGGGGAGTTTAGCTGTGACGGGCTGTTTGAAGAGTGCATGATATTGGGGGAATTGGGGCTGACGGGGGAAATTCGACCGATACGAGGCGTACTGCCGATTGTTCTGGCGGCGCGAAAGGCGGGGTTGAAATCGGTGATTGTTGCACCGGAGAATGCAGCGGAAGCGGCGCTTGTCGAGGGCATCAGGGTGTATTGCCCGAAGACGCTCAGGGAGTGTTACGAATGTCTCAGAACGGGGCGTGAGCTGCCTTATTATGTGGCAGGAACACGGCATGAGGAGCCGGAAAAGAGTCATCGTGATATGTCGGATGTGTGTGGTCTGTCGGTTCCCAAGAGGGCGCTTGAGATAGCGGCCAGCGGCGGCCACAATCTGATTTTTATCGGTCCTCCGGGGTCCGGCAAAACGATGCTTGCGCAGCGTCTTCCGACAATTCTTCCGCGCATGAGCTTTGATGAATCCCTTGATGTGACGGCACTTTACAGCATTTCAGGAAATCTGGGGCAGCGTTCGCTGATTGATGCGCGCCCTTTTCGTTCGCCCCATCATTCCATCAGCGATGTGGGGCTGGTCGGCGGCGGTTCTCACAGTCCAAAACCCGGTGAAATATCACTGGCACATCACGGCGTGCTGTTCCTTGACGAACTGCCGGAATTCAAACGATCGGTTCTTGAAGTTCTTCGACAGCCGCTTGAGGACGGACAGGTGAACATTACGAGGAGTCTTCAGTGTGTTCAGTTTCCTGCGCGTTTTATGCTGATAGCCTCGATGAATGCCTGTCCGTGCGGCAATCTTGGGAGTCGGCGAAAGATGTGCACGTGCCGTCCGGAAGCGATTTCGGCCTATCAGTCGAAGATATCGGGGCCGCTTCTCGATCGCATCGACATTCAGCTGGAAATGGCGGAAGTGCCGTATGAGGAAATCCATCATCCGAGCGCAGCGCCGGAGACATCGGAGGTGATTAGGGAGCGCGTCGAGACGTGCCGGAAGTGCCAGACGGAGCGGTTTGCAGGGACGGGCATTCGATGCAATTCGGAGATGGGCGTTCCGGAAATACGCCGATACTGTGAACTGACGCCGGAAGGGCACCAGCTGATGCAGCGAATCATGGACCATCTGGGCATGAGTGCCAGAGCACATCATCGAATACTGAAGGTGGCGCGAACGATTGCGGACATGGAGCAGTCATCGGGGATAACGGTAAAACATCTGTCAGAGGCGATTGGTTATCGGACCCTGGATAGAAAATTGTTCAAAGGGGCTGCTTGAGAAGAGGCAAATAGCGGCTGATGCGTGGCTATTGGTTGAACTGAATGCGGAGGTGGAAATGAGAGAAGGCATTTGTGTTTGCATGATGTGTATGCTGTTTTTGGTCGTGATGGCGATGACGGGATGTGCGGAGCTTGAAGAAATGGAAGTCAGGCGTGTAGAATGTAACTGTGAGGAGATTGGCCGCGCGATGGTTGTGACGGAAGAAGATGATGAAGGGGCTGAAACGATGGTGATGGAAACGACGTCAGATGAGACGTGTGTCGGACTTGTCCAGGCACTTCACGGAACCTGGAACGGGTTGGGAGAGATGGAAAACAAGCGGTTTTCGATGAATGTCGACGGTTCATACACGATGTGGGAAAAACGTCGTGAAAAGTGGCAGAGGCTGGACAGCGGCAAGTACACTGTCGAGTATGGAATCCATCGAGGTCTGCTCCGGCCGATACTTCATTTAAATTCGGAAGTGACGGATTATGTGGTGAGATATCATTTCAGCGGGAGCGTGCTTCATCTTGAAGAGCCGTCGGATGGAGAGAAGACGATGAGATTTGAACGGGAATGATGCATCTGTTTCAGGATGAAGCGAGTTTTGGGGATTTCAGTCGTATATGGCGCCATTTTTTGAATTCAGGAGGATGGTGACGGGGCCGTCGTTGACGAGCTGAACATCCATCATGGCGCCGAATTTACCGTATTGAACGGGAATGTTGAGGTTTTCGAGAAGTTTTCCGAATTGTAGATACATGGCTTCGGCCTGCTGCGGGGGCATTGCATTAGTGAAAGCAGGTCTGTTGCCGTGTTTTGTCATTGCACAGAGAGTGAACTGGCTGACGAGCAGAATTTGACCATGAATATCGAGAATGGATCGGTTCATTTTGTCATTTTCGTCGGAAAAAATGCGCAATTTTGAAATTTTAGTGGCAAGACAAGTGAGATCCTTGTCAGAATCGCCCAACTCAATGCCGAGGAGAATGAGAAAGCCTTGACAGATGTGAGAGATTTGGACGTTATCGACGCAGACAGAGGCTGAAGAAACGCGTTGAATAACAGATTTCATGATAGGGACTCCCATAGATTAGCGAATTTTGCCCCGATTGAGAAATTGGGGTAAGTTGGGGAACGGGTAAAAGTTTTGTCACGGAACAGAGAAAATTCTCAAGTGAAAAAGGATTGGAGGCAAGGATATGCGGGTACGTTCGGGAGGTTACAGCAGTGGCATGCCGACGTGTAAAGGAGAATGCTGGGCGATCGATCCGTCGGGGACATTTTTTGTACTGTCCGGAGGGGTTGGAGAGATGGCGTCCGCATCCAGTCGGAAGGTGTGTGAAGACATCATACGATTATTGATCCCGCACAGAAGCCAGGTTGAGGGGATGGCAGCTGATGCTCGTCCGGATTCGCGCCAGATGCTGATGAGTTCATTATGCGGAGCGATGATAAGAGCGGAGCGAAATCTGCTCGAACACGGAGAGAAAGGTGACAAGTATAGCGGCCAGGCGGCGACGGCAGATTTGTTGTTTCTTGCGAACGGGACGGTCTATATCGGACATGTAGGAAACAACCGAGTATATCTTTTAAGGGGAGACACAGGTCGGCAGCTGACAATTGATCACACGGTATATGAGTATTTGAGATCGCAGGGACGCAGGGAGGAGGATCTTCAGAAAGCTGCATACAAGGATCGGCTGATACGTGCGTTGGGTATGAGCGGCGGGGCAGAAATCGATACGCTTCAGGTGGACCTTCGTCAGGGCGATCGGATCGTGATATGTTCCCCCGGAGTGCACGGATGCCTGCAGAATGCGACTCATCTAGCGCAGCTGTACCGGACGATGGATCCGCAGCGTGCATCAGAATTTCTGGTCAATTATGCGCAGGAACATGGGGCCGAGGGCGATGTGTCGGCGATATGCATTGAGATATCGGATCCGGGGTTGAGAAGCTCGTCACTGGAGACGGATAGCCGGATTACGGCACTTGAAAAGATATGCTTTTTTCAGGATTTGAGTTATCAGGAAATGCTTCAGGTGATGCCGATCACGTTTGAAAAGTATGTAGAGCCGGGCGGTGAAATTATCCACGAAGGCGATGTCGGAGAGGAGCTGTACATACTGGTGGAAGGTTCATGTGAAGTGACGAATGGAGGCGTAAGGCTGGCAGTCCTGGAGAAGGGCAACTCGGTGGGAGAGCTGTCACTGGTGGACAGTCAGCCGCGCAGTGCGACGGTCAGGGCACTAGAACCGTGTCGAATGCTTGTGATACGCGCGGCGGATTTTGAGCGTTTGACATTATCGGGAGCGCTGGCTGTGAAATTGTTATGGAATGTGACGCACGAATTGTCTTCGCGGTTGAGAAAATCGTCAGAGATGATACGTCGTCAGGGAACATTGCTCCTGAAACACGGGATATCAGGGAAGCAGTAAAAAAAGTGTCATTTAGTTATAAGCATGACAAAATAGTGGAAAGAAAAGCGGATTGTGTGGTAGTAACCGAACGTTTTTTGTGGCTTGTCTGGAGTCTGGACAGGAAAGAGTACAATGGATAATTCTGGAAAATCATCACAGGGAACGGGAATATCTGGAATAAGAGGCCCAGTGGAAGGTCGGGAACCAGCATCTCGTGCATCGATACATGGAGCGCGTCCCTTACCAGGAGGCGTGAGTGGATCGCATAGTCCGGTGAGTGGGTCAGGTGTGAGCGGCGGAATAAAACCAGCGCCCATCCATGTGGCTGGAAACAGCATGGCAGGTGTAGGTGGCGCGGCCCGATCTATTCAGGAGGATGTCCGCAGACCGGTCAGTAAACCGGTAGCAATGGCGCCTGCAGCTTCAGAAGAAGCGAACTGTGCCCTCGTCAATTCAGAGGCTCTTGGTAAGCCAATCGCAGAAGATTTAAGCGCCGAACCGGAGATCGATGTCGAAGCCCAGGGATCCACACTGCCTGTCGGAATGAAGATCGATGATCGATATGAAATCCTCGGCGTATTGGGCGTCGGCGGTTTCGCAACAGTCTATCGAGCCCATCACCTTACAATTGATCGCGATGTCGCCTTAAAGGTCATGGACCTCAAGAAAGGCGTTGACCCGAGCTACTCTCAGAGATTTTTCCGAGAAGCTAAAATCGCAGCAAAAATCCACCATAATAACGTCGTATCAATCTATGACTTTGGCCATGTCGGTGAAACAGGTCAGCCATATATTGCCATGGAAATGCTTCATGGCCATGACTTAAGCCATGAATTGACAGAAGCCGGTCCATTGAGCCCCCAGCGAGCTTTTGTCCTCTTCCGTCCGGTTCTCGACGCTCTCGCTCAGGGACATCGTCTCGGCATCGTTCATAAAGACTTAAAACCTGAAAACCTTTATCTCGTCGATCCGCAGGGTCAGCACGAACTGATGAAGGTTCTGGACTTCGGCGTCGCCCGAATCAATTCAAATGAAGTCGCCAAACTGACGAGCGCCGGCCAGCTTCTCGGTACGCCGCGATATCTCGCACCTGAATACATTAAACAACAGCAGGTTTCTCCGGCAATCGACGTCTATCAGATGGCCCTCATCATTTCAGAGGCGTTGACCGGTATCCCCGCAGTCTCCGGCGATCCGTACCATGCCATGATTCTTCATTGCAGCGGTCAGCTTCAAATCGCAGAATATCTTCTCGAAGGCCGCGTCGGTGAAGTCTTTCGGAAGGCAATCGCCATTAATCCGGAAGAACGTTACGCAGACTGCGAGGCATTCGGCGCCGCTCTTGATGAAATTCAGGACTGCTTTAGCAGCACAGTTCCGCTCAAAGGCGGTGCGCCTCAATTAACGCCTGACGGCCGTACCTCATCCAAAATGACGCTGATGCCGTTTAACGATGGCAAAAATTCATCAGGTAAAATCAGTCAGGATGGCGTCGCTGAAGAAATTGCTCCAAAGAAAAAGTCAAATGTCGGTATCATTGTCGTCGGCATTCTCGCAATCGTCGTCGCCTGTGTTTCTGGCATCATCGTGATGAAACAAAAGGCTGAACCCGTCGAACAGCCTGTCGTTGAACAGGTCGTCATTAACGAGCCGCCTCCCGATCCCGTCTTTAAATTTACTTTCGAATCAACGCCCGCCGGCGCAAAAGTCCTTAAAAATGGCAAACATACCGTTTGTTATCGCACCCCTTGCGATGGTGAATTTAAGGAAAGCGAACTTCGTGTCAGCCCTCTTATCGTTTTCGATCTCGACGGGTACGAACAAAAGAGTCTTGAACTTTCTGTCTCCGCCTTTAAGGAAAATGACGGTAAAATTTCGGTTGAACTGACTGAAAAAGCTGTCGAAGTGACTGAACTCGAGTTCACTTTCGAATACACTCCCGCTAATGCCGTGGTCGTTGAAAGAGCCTCGGGTAATAAAATTTGCACCGCTTCGCCTTGTAAATATCAATTCAGCATCGAGAGCGGTTATGTGCCCGTTAATATTGAACTCGCCGGATATCGCACGAAACAGGTCGATTTGACAAAGAAATATCATCAGGAAGTTAACGGCCATATCGTCGTGACTCTCGAAAAAGAAGCTCCAAAACAAAAAACTTCGAGACCGTCCCAGAACGATTCGGGGAGTTCAAAACCCGCTCAGCAACCGGTTCAGCAAGCTCCGGAACCAAAACAAGAACCTGTTAAGCCTAAAATTAAATTCTAATATTAAGCCCGCTTTTGCGGGCTTCTCTTTTGGCCTCTCAAGCCTCCGATGGTTTTGAGGGAGGGGGCAAAGCCCCCTGCGGCGCTATTTGCTGGCAAATACGCGCCTACCCCCTATGCGGGGACACCCCGCAACGCCCCGTCCATAACTTCATTCCGATTTTTCTAAACAGATTTTAGCCCGCACGAAGTTTATTCAAGAAGGCTCCCAAGAATATAAAATTGATTGCCACCTCCCGGAGCACCTCCCCAGGCATAGCCAAATTTCAGCCGAAACGGAAGTCGATAACCAAGCATCAAATCGAGGAAAATATCGCCGCCAACAGCATATTTGGAATGCAGGATGTCAAATGATGTGTCCCAAGCATATCCCCAGTCTGCTAAAAGGTTAAGCCCTATTTTTTGAATGCCAATCGGAAGCGTGGAATGCCCAAGTTCTGCATCATAAATTCCGGCAGTATAGTTCGCATGGGCATATAAATAGTGTTTTCCATTGATGAGACCGCTCGGATAGCCGTGAATCATTACGTCGGATGCTTCGACATAAAAGCCTTTGGCACTCGAAAGTGAAAATGGTGTTCTTTTTTCGTTATCTGACCATGAAAAACCGCCGGCGGCATGGAGGCTAAATACCTGGGTTTCTTTGAATGGCATGGTCCAGGCTGCCTGTGCATTGAAAATCCCGATGAATGTGTAGTTATCGGCACCTAGCCAGGGGGCTTCCAGACGCATCGTCGCATTCACGAGATAGCCGGCATTGTATGTGTAGGCTCTTTCCGTTTGCTGCATTGTACTAAAACCCCATCTTGCACTCAGGCCATTTTGCCACCCCATGGCAGGCAGTTTGGGCGGCATGGCAGATGGATCCTTTTTGGACCACGAGATTGGGGCGTTTGGTTCCAGATATTCCAGCAAATATTCCAATGTTAATGACTGCGTCCAGGAACGGCCATTCCAAATTCTTTGGGCTGATATATCTCCATAGAGTTCCTGATAATCAAAATACTTTACTTTTTGATTGTCACGATAGGATGATGTCAATTGTTCAATACCTGCAGAAAACAAGATGTTCCAAATCAATGCAGTCCATGCATAAGATATATCAAATGAGACGGCGTCTTTTCCTGTCAGATAATTGAATGAGACACTGTATTCGTGATGATCGATCAAATCGGAACCGTTAAAACTCAGGCCAATGGCGGTTTTGGTCGTCTCTGACCAGGAATAATTGGGATACCAGTTGTGAGGCCATAGCCATTCCCAAGGACGATATGAACGAAGAGGTGATATCGATACATCCTTGAGGTCCTGATATGAAACCTCGAGTGATGACGGCAATGATTGATAGGAAATTTCTTTCAGATCGGTGTGATCAATTCTCGCGATGGTCGTTCCATCTGCGGTGTACTGCGTATAGAAAATATCGCCATTCGATGATTCGACTGGGTGAAGCATTCCATCGACAAGGGTCGTCAACTGAACTGGCTCGGAACCATCAGGTTGAATGGCCCAAAGATTGAGAAATCCATCGTGATCACTGACATACCCAAGGCGGCCATCATGCATCCAAAATGGGGTAATTTCAGAGGATTTGTCATTTGTCAGCTGGCGCCATGATTGATTTTCAAACAGATAGAGATCGATTTGCTGTGATTGTGGTGAAAAGATGGATGCAGCAATCTGCCCATTTTTAATTGCAATATTGTCGATTTGTTCAAATGGAAGGCTTTGATAAAGTAATTTGGGGGCAGATGGATTTGATAGATTGGATTGATAGAGTTTTGTGCTTTCATTTTCTTGTTCCACCCAATAAATGTTGTCTTTTTCTATATTAAAAGTTCTAATTCTCCCGGAAATGTTGAGATGTTTGATTTTGTTGGTTTTGGTATTTAATGCATATATTGTTTCGAATTGTTGAAAACCGTCATGAACGAGTGAATATGTAAAATATAATATTGAATGATCTGAATTCCAGTGATGAAAACAATTGCCGGAACAATCGGCAAGGACTTTTTCCTGGGCGCTGTTTAAGTCGTATTCAACAAGGGCAGAACGATGAAATCCGTCCATCTTGACATAGGTAAGCTGGTTGTCATGAATTTCGGGCTTTTGATGTCGCCACGGTTTTAATATCGAAGAGTGGGGTGTTTCATCGGATATGGATAATTCTGATGAATAGATGGAATCAAGCCATTCAGAATAGAGGTCATCCCAGGTTTTACCCCATATTCTGATCGCAGCTCTGTTCATGGCGTATGGAATCCAGTCATCTCCATACTCATGTATCCACTGTGTGAGCGATTCGGCACCGTAGTGTTCTGCAATATATTGAATGAAAAATGCACCGAAGAGATAGTGGCCTGCTTCTCCTGGCCATCGCCTCAGGCCGCCGGACATTTCTCCAAGAGTGGGAATTGAATGCTTTCTGGCGGCATTCATCAGCATGGTTCGATACTGTGTATTTCTCAGGCGGCCGCTATTGCTTAGTCGTGATTCATAATAAACGGCAATGCCTTCTGTTAGCCAGCTCGGCGTTCCGGCATTATTTCTCGCAAATTTACCAAAGATTGCATTTAAAACGGGATGAAGTCCGTATGATGTATCCGTGTGAAGGATATGGGTATATTCATGATAGATGAGTTGTCTCATCCAGTCATCATAGAAGCCTAATTCATCCGAAATGTCTGGAGGATAAGCATATAATCGAATTTCATTTTGCGGGACAGAACGAGCCCATCCATTGGCCACATCAAGATTGTCGGTCACACTGAGATGGGTTTTAGTGGACGGGGTCCACTTTAGATGCGGTACAAGGGCTTTGTGGGCTTCTTCTGCAATACTGAGGGCCCGACGAGCAAAAAATTCCCGGTTTTCGGGAAAATGAATAATGAAGTGTTCACTTTCCAGGTCTTTCCATGAAATATGGGGATCATCAATGGCAAAAATGACCTTTGGAAACAACAGGAACATCCAAATCAAAAAAATGGATGAAGCCAAACATCGTTTCAGATTTGTTCTTGCCATGATGTAGCTCTATCTCAAGTGATTCCAGAAAAAGGCTTCAATTCTCAAATTGTTCGGGAATTGCTTTTGAGCTCGTTCCATGTATTCCAAGGCTTCCTGCATATCGCCATCTTCGACAAGATGTCTGCAGTGAACGAGAAGCTCAATGATTCTTACATCCTCTTTTTCGAGTCTTTCTGCCTCTTCTTTCGCCAGTCTTTCAGCTTCTTCTTTTGCAAGCCGCTCAGCTTCTGCGATCATGAGTCGTTCGGCTTCTTCGCGAGCCAGCCTTTCGGCCTCTTCGCGAGCCAGCCTTTCGGCCTCTTCGCGAGCCAGCCTTTCGGCCTCTTCACGAGCCATTCGTTCGGCCTCTTCGCGAGCCAGCCTTTCGGCCTCTTCGCGAGCCAGCCTTTCGGCCTCTTCACGAGCCAGCCTTTCGGCCTCTTCGCGAGCCAGCCTTTCGGCCTCTTCACGAGCCAGCCTTTCGGCCTCTTCGCGAG
>JAZRVP010000159.1:0-1507 GCA_045599245.1 Myxococcota bacterium | reverse complement strand
CGCGTGATACGCCACCCGGTCGGAATGGTTATCGTTGCGGGCAAGCAGTTCGGTCATCATCCTTGGCGCGCCCTCCGGGGTGCAGTTGACACCGGTCACGTAGAGACGCTGTTCGGTCTTATACTCATTCGTATCGTAACCGATTAGTTTCATCACTTCGGGATTGACTTCCATCCCGGTCTTGTCTTTATTACCGACGTACTTGAGCAGTTCGCCGAGGTGACTTTTGACCGGCCAGATTTTAGTGATTGCCAAGCGGGGCACCTCCTTTGGCAAACGCCTCGCGGATCTCACCGCAAAGACGATAGAGCGATGCGGCATCATCCCGGTAACCGACCGCGTCCACAAAGCCGAGCGCATTGGCTTTCGCCGCGATCTGATTGAGCGAGTTGCCGACCGCCTGCAACTGCCGGATCAGTTCTTTCACTTCCACCGACGGTGCGGGCAACGGTTGCACAAACCGGATCAGTTCGCGGATGCACTTGCTCCGGTCGTGCCGGCACATAACCGCGAGGTTGTCAAGCTCCCTCAGTTCGTCGTCGTTCAGATAGACTTCGACACGGTTCCGACGCGAACGCGTGCCTTTGACATTTGTTTTTCCCATGTTCTTTTTGGCTGGGGTTTCAGGGTCTCCCTGACCGGCAAATAGTGTTTGTTGCTCAAACTTGTTTGTGCGGACAAACGCGATGCTGGCTAAGACTGAACGACTCCGAATCCCTGCCGTTCTCCTTTCAATTTTTCGTTTTGTTTTTGATGAAATGCAGAACAAATTTTGCGTTCCAGTGAGAAGAAAAATCTACGCGCGCTCCTGATTTTCCCCCTCAAGTGGTAGCCCGCGACAACGTCCGGTGACATATTTTTGGCACAAAATCCACTTCTCGTTTTCAAAATTCCGTCTCACTTCCATTGGACAAATGAATGACCGGTGACACAAAAATGGCACAAACCATACGAGGTTTTTTCAATTCATCCCCATTATTTATATGGACATGAGATCGCATTTTGGTCTAAAGAAAACTGCTAAATCCGAAATTCTCCTCTCAAGTGGTAGGCGGCGACAACGTCCGATGACATAGATTTGTCACACTACTGTTTGCCTTTTGCAAAGATTCTCCCTCCAAGAGGTAGGTAGCGACAACATCCGATGACATAATTTTGGCATAAACCGCACACCACTTTTTCAAACTCTCCCCACTACTTATATGGACATGAGAATGTATTTTAGGGAATGGAAAATGAAAAATTCATAAAAATGTTCCCTCAATAGGTAGCCATCGACAACGTCCGGCGTCATAAAATTGGCATAGAAAAAGCACGCAACCTTTCACGATTGCGTGCTTATTTTTGATATATTCAGTTAAAATTCGTCGTCCATCGGAGGTCGGATACGTGTAATTCCGTCCGCGTTGTCACGCTCTTTCAGTTCTTTGGCGAACGCCTTGACCATCTTTTCCTGTAAGTAAACGACGCTTCCGCGGTTCATCTGATGCTCCTCGGCATACTTGCG
>JAZRVP010000158.1:0-2949 GCA_045599245.1 Myxococcota bacterium | reverse complement strand
ACTACGTCTTTCATCGCCTCTCAGCGCCAAGGCATCCACCGTGTGCCCTTTATAGCTTAATTTCCATCCCACTCCTTCGGAGTGCGATTGCTATTTAATAGACACTTGATGACATTTGAATATATCCACGTACCGACGTAGCATGCTACGTCGCTACAAATATATTTCCTTGTTTTTCTCTATCGCTTTCTTCTTTTCTATTTTCAAATATCAACCAGCTCTTTGGGAGCCCGTCGAACGAGCGGGGCTTATACGCGCCTTTGCATCACCCGTCAAATTTTATTTTCAAAAAAAATGCGGCCGCGTATTCGCAACGCGAATAGCGGCCGCCAAAGGCCGTATCGCCGAAGGCGATAGGCCGAACAGTAGAGCCGCAAAATTTTGCGGCTCAAAGCCAAACGCCTTGCGTATCGGTTGACGGCCGATAGCAAGGCCATTTCCAACACCATGAAACAATTTAGGATTACGCTGACACTTTGTTATGTTATATTGTTTTATTTTCGCCGTATCATCACGCGAACTTTTCTCAATCATGGAGTCTTATTTTGAAAATCGCTTATATTTTTGACCAGGTTTTACCCTATGCTGAAGCCGACGCTGAACAAATCATGAACAGCATGTCTGCGATGTCCAAACTTGATGACATCGAAGTCACTTTTTTTCTCCCGGCAAGCAATATTCAGACTAATGTTTCAGCAGACGACCTGCGCGCCTATTATCACGTCGACGGGCCATTCTCAATCGAGCTTTATCACTCGATTTTTCCGGGTCCACGCATACTTGAGAAAATTGCACATCCGCTTATCTGCGCACGTTATGCGAAGGTTCTTCGCTCCTTTGACCTCATTTACTGCCGTAACATTCCTGCTGTATGGGCAGCCCTTTCCCTGCGCCTGCCTGTCGTAATGGATGCCTACCGTCCATGGCCAGCGCAATATCCACAGCTCAACTTCATGTTCCGCGCCTTTTTTAGAGATCCATGTTTCCTTGGCATGACATATCACTCCGATTATTCCCGTAGGTGGTATGTCCGTCTTGGCATTGACGAGGCAAAAACCTGTACCGCACACAACGGCTACGAACGCACGCATTATGAGCCTGTCCTTTCAAAAACGGATGCCAGAAACCTGCTTGGACTTCCTGTTGACGCCAAAATCGCAGTCTATTCCGGCCGGATCAACATGAAAAAAGGACTCGACCACATTCTTAAACTTGCCAAAGCCCGGCCGGATGTTCATTTCCTATTCGTCGGATGCAAGAAAACACCTGAAGATGATTTCGAAACCATCGCGCAAAACCTTCCAAACTGTCATCTCTTTCCATGGGCAAAATATGGCGAACTCGCCAAATATCTTTATGCATCCGATGTCGTCATAATTCCGCCAACCAAAGGGCCTTTAAAAAAGGTTGGAAATACCGTCCTGCCAATCAAACTTTATGCATATATCGCTGCTGGACGCGCAATTTATGCCCCCATCGCACCAGACACAGAAGAGCTTCTCACGCACAATAAAAATGCCTGGCTCGTTACGCCTGACGACGAAAAAGCCGAACTCGACGGCTTCAACCAACTCATTGATGATGACAAACTTATCGAACGCCTCAGCAACGCAATCGCCCAGGATGCAGCCCATCTTTCATGGGATGACCGTGCGATCATCGTCCGAGATTTCATGAAGTCGCGTCTCAACATATATAAAAATCATTAAAATATTCTCTTCAACACATAAGGTTTCAGTATGTTTAAACATCCACCTTTTGTTCAGCAACACCTTGACGGCCATTCACCTCTTGATCACGTCAAATTTTCTCCTTTTCTCGCCCAGCTTATCGTGACAAGACGATGCAATCTCAAGTGCGGATACTGCAATGAATATGATCACACTTCTGACCCTATTCCGCCCGAAGTTTTGCGTGCCCGCATTGACAAACTTAAAGCTCTCGGCGCTATGGCTATTGAATTCAGCGGCGGAGAACCTCTTCTCAACCCATATATTTTTGATCTCATTCGGTATGCCAGAAACATTGGGGTGCCATCAGTTCAAATGATTTCAAACGCAACACTTTTTACAGAAGAAGTCATCGACAAACTCAACGATGCCGGTCTGGAACATCTGCAAATCAGTGTCGACGGCGTCAAGCCAAACGATGTCACTGTCAAAGTCCTCGACCGCCTTCGAGACAAGCTCGAAATGGTCAGCAAAAAAGCCAAATTTAAGGTCGTTATGAGCGGCGTCATCGGTTCCGCTCCCGCACAGGAAGTGCTTGAAGTCATACATTTCGCAATCGATCACGGCTTCCAGCCCCGCGTCCTCCTTCTCCATGACGGCAAAGGCCAGCTCAAACTCAGCGATGAAAATATGAAACTCTACGAAGATGTCCGAAAACTCATGGGCGAACGCTTCAAAGATTCTCATGATTACAGAACCAAACTCATGAAAACAGGCGAAGCTCCGTTCAAATGTCGTGCAGGAAGCCGATATTTATATGTCGATGAATTCGGCCTTGTTCACTGGTGTTCTCAGCAAAGAAATCTGTTTTCAAAACCACTTGATGAATATACATTTGCCGACTGTGAGGAACAATTCTATACGCCGAAACCAATGTGTTGTGCACATTGCACCGTCGGATGCGCCCGTTCGTGTTCAAAACTCGATGAATGGCGTAATCAATAATACTTTTATATATTTTTGTTTTGAATAAAGCTCACCTATTGCGCCGCAATACGGTTCGCGAACGACGCTATCCCTGCGGGATACGCGTCGTTTTTTTGTTTTGCGTGAGCAGATTCGAGGTGCCCAGGCGCCTGAGGAGGGCGCGTGCTTTTGCACGTAACCGACGAAGGCAACGACGGCGACGAAGAAGATGCCGCGCAAAAACAAAAAAAGCCGGCGACGTTCTACTCTCCCACATAGTCACCCATGCAGTACCATCGACGCAAAAGAGCTT
>JAZRVP010000157.1:0-5664 GCA_045599245.1 Myxococcota bacterium | reverse complement strand
CGAAAGAAATGGTTTTGTTTCATTACTATCACGCTATAAGGCTGTTAAAGCATAGCAAAAGAACCGCCGTGTACTGAACGGTACGCACGGTGGTGTGAGAGGTCGGCTAACCAAATAATGGTTAGCCTCCTACTCGATTGTGAACGGGGCTCGAAACCCCGCTTTTGGCAATTTCTGCCTAAAATGACGGTTTATTCAGAGTATCCCTGAATATCATATCATCATTATCATAATCTTCATAACCTGTGCGGATGATATGACCCATTGAGCGGTATTCATGAACAGCGGCATCCCAGAGGATGTCGTGCGTAATGTTTGACTGGCTGGATGCTGCACAGATGGAAGCTCTGAAAATGGCATTTTTTATATGTCCGCCGCTCATTTCAAAGTGCTCGGCAATCGCAGAAAAATCGATATCAGAATCGCATGGTGCATCTTCGGGAATCAGTCTTTTCCAGAGCTGCGTGCGCTGGAGTGAATCCGGCATTGGAAATTCTATTTTGAATTGAATGCGTCTTGCAAGTGCTTCATCAAGGCCGCCCCCGAAATTTGTCGTCAGTATTGTGACTCCACGATAGGCCTCCAGTCGCTGAAGCAGATAATTGACCTCAAGATTGGCGTAGCGGTCGTTTGAACTTTTGACATCGGTTCGTTTGGCAAACAGCGAGTCTGCTTCATCGAAAAGGAGCATGGCCTGGGAATATTCGGCTTCATCAAAAATCTGCGAGAGTTTTTTTTCGGTCTCGCCAATATATTTGTCGACGATGCGGGACAAATCGACGACATAAAGTGCTCGCCCAAGCTCATGAGCAAGTACAAGTGCTGTCAGTGTTTTTCCGGTACCCGGAACGCCGGAAAGCAGAACACTCAACCCTGCACCCGATAAGTTGTATTTGGCAAATCCCCAGTCGCGCATGACTTTTTCACTGTAACGCGCATAATTTATGATTTCATCGAGGACTTTTCGGGTATCGTTCGAGAGAACGATGTCTTTAAGATAGAGTGATGTGCTGCGGAGAGTGGCCAGTCCATCCAGTTTGTGACCTCGCGTTTTGTTCAGTGTGTCGGTGAGGTTTTCTGCCGAAAGCGTGGCATTGGGATCGGCATTGTTAAAACGGGCCTGCGTTTTTTCAATGGTATCGTCAATTTCGCGGGCACTGAGACAATAACCTTCAGCCATGATCCCCGCAATTTGACGAGCTTTTGTTTTACCAAGAAGCGGGGTGAGTGCATTTAGCCATAACCCCGGTTGTTCCGAACGTCCGGGCGTTGGAAAAATGATCTCGGTCAGTTCACCAAACAGACGCCTCGAGAGTGCTGTCTGCCGGGGAAGGCGGACACAGAAGCGAAGACCATGTTCGTTTTCAAAAAATGAACGGATGGTTTCGGCATGCATTTCAAGCCATTCCGTCGTTTCCGATGACAGATCCTGGCAGTCAATCCAGAGCATCGCATTTCTGAGCAGTGATTCTCGAATGATGTCAGAAAAAAGCTCTGAGTAATTTTTCTGCGTCTGAACGACGATATTTCGGAGTGTGTTCAAACTGAGGCACATGACCGTCTGATCCATGAACTGAGAAACTCTGAAAACGGCCTGTTCGCGTCCGATGCCGCTGTATCCCAGAAGGGCGATGCGGCATTTTTCTCTGTTCAAGAAATGATAGAGTTTTTCTTCAATGTCGGAGCGCGGCACATCGGAAATATCGACGGCTGGGGCAATTCGGCAGGATTCCGGCACATAGGAATTCATATCGCCAAGACAATAGGCGACGATGCTTCTTGGAATTGCGACGGTGGCATAGATAATCGGTGTATAGGCACCCCATCCGCTGTTCTGACGAAGTGTGACAAGTCCATATCGCACGAGTGTGCTGTTTGGCTGAAGACAGCCATGAATTTCTTTGGGATCATCTGTGACAAAGTCGAGCAGTTTGAGCAGAAAACCGGCTGTTGGCATTTCATCGCGGGATGCGCCGGATGCATACTGCCAGGCGTGAGCGTATCGCTCATCGAACTGAATGACGATACCTGAAATGAGAATAAAGGTTTCCAGTTCAGTAAGGCTGAATCGCTTTTTCAGGCTGTCTATACATAGAATAGATGGCGCGTTTTCCGGTTTTTCATCGTAGGTTTTCTGTGTCCTGAGACGAATATGTTCAGTGAAAAGCTCGACCATCTGATTGCATCGTTCCAGCGTGGGTAAATCCCGCGTTTTCAGCCAGTCAGCTCCCTGTCTGGATGCTTCTCCGCTGAGTGTATGAACCATCTCAATGACGGATGCTGTTTTGGGCGCATAGCCGCCGGCGTCGTTGACGATGGATTCAACGTGATTGTTGAGATATCGAAGGCAAATGGCGACAAATAATGCGCCATAATAATGCAGAACCTCATCCGGTGAAGAAAAAGCAGTCACAGGAAGCGGAAAATCAGATGTGCTGTTATCGTTCATGAATACTCAATTTTTATTCTGCTGATTTCTCAGGTGTGCAGTTTAACTGGTGTTTTTGGTTTTCATCAACCGTCAGGAGGCATTTCTCTATACCGTCAGTCATGGAACCATTGCCTGATTGACGGAAAAACTGGACGATGAGTTTAGAATTGTTGTCATCCCATGATGGTGCGTGATTTTTGTCCTGTTCGGGCGTGATGAAATGCTCATCTCCTAGTGCGAGAAGAAGCATTGTTTTGACGCGCCGGTCAAGTCGAAGTGCATCCGGATTTTTGCGAATTTCTGATGAAAACTGGCTGAAAAGCGTCTGAGCCGGCAGTTTGACAATCTGGTTTGGTTCGGAAATGAAGACGGCATAATAACCAGCTTTTGAGCCATTCTCGTCCATGATGTCCGGCTGGGGAGAGCCATCAACCCTGACGAATGCAATATCGCCCATTTTGAACAGCAAATGAGCAGACTGATTGTCAGAAAGTGTTTTTTTAATGGCATTGATAACGGTCTTGCCTTCGGCTTTTGATTCGTTGATGAAGCCGTGTTTTGTGACATCATGCCATGTCATCTGAGGTTCATTTTCCTGGGGTTGGGCCGGTGCAATTGTGGGCTGAGAAGAACAGGCTGTCAGAATGGAGGCAAGTCCGAGTAAAAGTTTTAATTTCATAAGAAAGCCTGGATGATATGAGGTGATTAACGATTACAGGAAAAAAAAAGGGAGCAGCTCAGGCCCCCTTTTCAGAGAAATACGATTAGTGACCGAGTGGTTCACTGGATGATTTGGAGGTTGTCGTTGGTGGATCCTGATGGAGATTCATTCTCACAAACCAATCCTGGACTTCTGAACGTATGCCCTTGTATTTTGTTTCAGCATCGGGTTCACCTTCATGCAGTTTACGCTGCATCTTTGAAACGTGATAGCAGGCATAAGTTTCGGCGAAATCTTCTTCCGGGCAGCGGAACTGGTACTCGCTGATCTTGTTGGTCCAGTTGGAAAGATCAAAAGTCCAGACCTGACGTCCTTTGTATCCTTCACAGGTTGCTTTATTCATATAGGAGGTCGTGCCGTTGTCCTGAATCTGATAGCTGGGAATATGGCCATTGTCATAACAAAGCGCAGTGTTCAGGATGTGATGATAAACCGGTGAGGAATAGAGGTGTTCTGCGAGGCTGCTCAAATCGCGGACGCTTCGGTCCGGTGCTTCGTATTTATTGTCGGATTTGGTAAGCCAGCTCCATGCACTTGAAATGGCAGAGGCGGCTTTATCATAGCCTTTTCTTAATGTGGATCCGAATTTGTATCCAAGAGAGTCAGAGGCTTCTGTGAGGACATTTTCGACTTCATCGACGGAAGAACTTTCGACGTGATTCTTGATGAGAAGTTCAGCACCGCGCTGTGCAAGTTTCTTTTCTTCAGAGGTGAGATCTTTTTTAGCCTCATCGCTAACGGATTCCATTGGCGTAAAAGGATCCAATTTGCAGTCACTGATGATCTGTTTTGCGACTTTTTTGTTGTCTTTGGTTGAATTTGCTGTCTTAATCCAACCGTTAAAAGCCATAAATTCTTCGCTCCAGCCATACTTGTGACTTCCGCCGTCGACCAGATGTCCCAGTTCGTGAACAATGGTATTGTCTAAACTGGGGAGATAATAGCCAGCATCATTCTTATCGGTACAATAGCTGGTCCCTTTTATATTATTCGGCGTCGAGGAATTGTAATCGACGTCATAGCTGCTGTAATCATAGTAGGCAACTCCGCCGGAACGTGTTTTTTCCTTTTTCTCTGAGCCATTGGTGACAATATCCTGAGTGGTCAGAACGGAGTCGACAATATCGATATGGGACTGCGGCAGTGCGAGGTAACACATATATAGGCGCGTGATGCCTACATTATCCCATTTTCTTTCTTCGCGCGTTGTCGTTGAACCATCGCTGTTTGTCGTCGTGGTATGGAGGGCATTGGCGAGGTTGTTTCCTTGTGTACTGCCGGACCCCAGATTGATTCCAAAGCGGGTTTCTGCAAATTCCTTAAGGATATCGGTGTTTTCGACGTGCATATAGAGCAAATCCATGCACGCATTTCTTTCTTTGACGCTGTTGAGGCTGAGAACACTTCTCATCAGGCTTTCATTCTTACCGAAATCGGCCAGTTCGGTGTCGCAGGATTCGAGAATTGACAGTGCCTCTGCTGCAGATTGGGAGGACAGCGCATCAGAAAATTGGGTTTCCTTGCTTTTTTCCTCTTCAACTGGTGCGGTTTCTTTTTCAGCAACTGCTGGTGCCTTTTGAGAGTCCAGTTTATTGACTTTTGTTTGATCCATATATTTTCCCTTATGCAAAATTCATAAATATACCTATATCAGGTTATATGAAACAGGTGTCGATGGCAAGAAGAGTATTGGGCTCAATCTCAAGAGCGGTTACAGCTCAGCTGGAGCTTGCGCGCATGCGGTGCGCGAGTAAAATTGGGGGATGCAGCGTCAACCGAGCTTCTACGAATCCGGTTATTCAAGCCGGGCGCGTATGCGCACAGCCCAAAGGGCGAGCACATAGCGACCGGCCGGAGGCCGTATGCCAAAGGCATAGGCCGAAGCGGTGGGCGTATCGGCGCCGCCGATAGCCCGCGTCCCCACACAAAAACGTCCTCGCCATTTGAAAATTGGCGAGTTATGATGCAAACAGGATATGACGCGTTTTGCCGTATGGAGGTTTACGATGTCGAAATATATAAATCCCTATACTGATTTTGGTTTTAAGTGGCTGTTTGGGACAGAAAAAAATAAAATTATTCTCATCGATTTTTTGAATGCGATTTTTGATGGCATGGAAGTTGTGGAGGACCTGGAATTCCGCCAGAACGAGCATTTGGGGAATGGTCCGGAGGATCGACACGTCATTTTTGACGTTTACTGCGTGACGAATACAGGCGAACATATCATTGTCGAGATGCAGAACGTGCGGCAGAGTGCGTTTCGTGACCGAATGTTGTTTTATGCGGCGGCACCGATTCGCAAGCAGGCACCCAAAGGTGCGTGGAATTTCGAACTCAAGCGCGTTTATTCGATTGGGATTTTGAATTTTACGCTCGACAAGGCGGATATGACTGTGCCGGCGGGAACCAGGGCTGTCGTGCAGGAAGGCAAATCGGACGACAAAGACCCGTCGCTGGCGTATCGCCATGTGATTCAGCTCATGGATATCGACACGAAAGTTATATTTAG
>JAZRVP010000156.1:0-4963 GCA_045599245.1 Myxococcota bacterium | reverse complement strand
GGTGAAGTCGTAACAAGGTATCCCTACGGGAACGTGGGGATGGATCACCTCCTTTAACGGATCATTCAATGATTTCGTGGTCATACGCACTTCTCGCTGCGTAGCATGCTGCGCAGTTACGAATTTCTCTCTCGGGTTTTCATTTCGGAATCGGTCAAAACTGTTCAGTTTTGGCCTTTTTTCGTTTTTGACATGGATGAAATCCATGTCGCAACGCAGGCTGCGTTGCGATGGTTCAATTAATACATGAACGTCGTTTTGACGGCGCAGTGGTCACTCTTCATAAAGCCGGTGGCACGGACATCGTTGCAGATAATTTCTGTTTTGTTCAAATGATCAATCTCTCCGGCGTTGATGTAGATGTGATCGAAGGTGTTTGAATCATTCCATGTCGTAATGTTCTGACCATTCATATTGGAATAGGCGGAAACCAGGACGTTGTCTTTTTCGAGAGCCTTGATGGGGGCGGAGTCCGGCGTGTCATTGAGGTCGCCGCCAAAGACGACGAGTCTTCCCGGATGGGCATCGATATAGTCCTTGAGAATTTGCTGCGTGAGGACGGCTTCGGCAAGTCGGCGATCGCCGACAGAATCGGTTGCTTTGGAAACAAAATGGGTTGTGAAGGCCGTGAGTTCGACGCCGTTTGGAAGGGTGATTTCGACTTCAAGCAGCTCTCTTGCGAGCAGCTTTTCGGTGCCGTCCGGGAGAGTCAGTGTATGATTGGCCCGATGTTTGTTGACGTTTGTAATTGTGCCGCGAGTCAGCAGGCCGACGTCGAGAGAAGCCGGACGATCCTGTTCTCCGAATGTGGCTGAAGGATAATATTTCGTCGAAAGTTTGTCCTGAATATCGAGCAGGCAGCTTTCGGTTTCGATTTCCTGGAGCATGACGACGTCGGAGTCGAGTGTCCAGATGCCGGTTTTGATGTCAGACAGCTTTGATTTGTAATAGCTTTCGGTGACATCGGGTTCGTAGTTTGAACCGCCGCAGGCTTCGGAGTCGCACGTCGTATTGAAGAAATTATGAACGTTCCAGGTGGCAACACGGACGCGTTTTGTACGCAGTTCCTGGTCTTTGGGCTGTTCCGGATTATCCTGTTTCTGTTCCGGATTATCCTGTTTTGGATCGGTCGGATTGGTCGGATTATCCGGCGTGTTGTTTTCACTTGAACAGGCGCATCCTGCAGTGAGCAGGATGCAGCAGAGTCCGAATAGAGATAAGCGAAGAGCGTGTGAAAGATTTATTTTTCGCACAATGAAACTCCCTGGGGCAGATATTTTTTAATGGCTTCGGCTGAGACGGGACCTTTTCTGAGGATTGTCCAGACGGTGGGTTCAATTTTGAGGACAGTTGTTGGCGTTCCCATTGTGGCATCGTTCTGCATAATTCTAAAAGCGATGTCCTGAGCCATGAAAACGCGTCTAGCTTCGACCGAGTTGGTAGCCGGCGGCTCGTTTGAAACGTTTGCACTGGGGACGGCAAGCGGGATATTGGCGAGTTTGAGAATGGCCTGAGCGATGGGGTGGTTCGGGCATCGAATGCCGACGGTTCCGTTCGAGACACAGGCGTCGGAAAGACAGGCTTTGACAGGCAGAACGAGGGTCAGCGGCCCCGGCCAGTAGTCTTCGGCGATTTCTCTCGCATTGCCGATATCGGCTATCTGTTCGGCCATATCGATGTCGGCAACCATGACGGGAAACGGCTTGTTGTCGGGACGGTGTTTCAAAGAAATGAGATGTTCGATGGCATCTTCATTGATGGCATCGGCGGCAACGCCATAGACAGTTTCAGTAGGGAAGATAATGACTTCGCCATTGAGAAGTGCCTGAACGGCGAGAAAAACCTGTGGTTCAATCGGGAGATCACGAGAAACAGTAACTTCGATGTTCATAATTGTCTTTAGTTGGATGAAAAAATCAAAGAAAGAGCACGGCTGGCGGCATTTTTGACCCAGTCGCAGGGATGGGTATCGGCAATCAAAGCCAGCAGGGAAGAATAGCGCGAATCGCGTAAATTTCCAATGACGATGCAGGCATTTCGGACGAGGAAATAGGGGTGGGCATCGGCGATGGAGGTGCCGGTGAGTTTCTTTCGAATCTGCCGCGCACTGAGCGTGAGCAAGTCTTCAAATGTGAGGTTATGAAGCGGGGAATCGTGAGTGATGTCGGGCGTTACGGCGCGATTTCTTGGGCAGGCCGTCTGGCATCGATCGCAGCCCCAGATGACGTCCCCCATAGCCGATGCAAATTCTTCGGGAATGTCTCCTTTGTGCTGCGTCGTCCAATAAGCAAGACATCGGTTGAAGTCGTAACCGGAAAGCGTGAGGGCTTTTGTCGGGCAGGCGGCAGCGCACAGACGCCGTTCGTGCGGGCAGCAGCCGATGGTGCCGGGATTCAGGGCATCGCGGGCTGCCTCCTGGGGCCGAACATTGAAATCGAGAATGGATTTGAAACCGGAGAGATCGGCGGTGAGGAACATTTCGCCGAGAGCGATGAAAGACCCGGCCTGTGGATGAATCAGCATGTGATTAAACCCGATGGAACCGAGGCCGGCGCGGACACAAAGTTCGCGTTCGAGAACCGGGGCCGTGTCCACGCAGATTCGCATGGCGGTGTCCGGAAAAAATGGCATGAGTGCGTCCCAGAGGCAGCTCATTCGATCGCGCATGGCTTGATGATAGTCGCCAATAGCGCAGAATCTGGCATAGTGGCAGGGCGTGTCACGGGGAAAGGCGGGAAGTGCGGCTGCGCAGCACAGGATGGATTTCGTTCCGGGAAGAATGGTGTCGAAATCCGCACGGCAGGCGGCATTTGTGGCGAGGTAGCTGAGCTGAGGTGGAACTCCCCGGCCGATGATGTCTCGATAATAAGGATAGGTCAGGCAGGGATCTGCCTTGATAATGCCGACGGCCGTGATTTGGCTTGTCTCGATGACGTCGCGCCACCGCGTCTGAAAATCGTTCGACAGCATTTGTATCAGCTGCGTTTTATGCGGGCAAGTGCGCGTTCAAGCTCGGGCTGGCGGCCGGTTTTGCAAAATTCAATGTAGTCTTTAATAATGGTTTCGTGATCAAAGGCCATGGGGGAGGGAAGGGCATCCAGCTCGAAGTAACGGGCCTCTTCTGCATCGTCACTTCCGCATGGTTCGCCGTCGGCATGGGCGACAAAGACGGTCGTCATGGTGTGTTGACGCGGGTCGCGTTTCGGGTCGGAATAGACGTAAAAGAGTTTGTCGAGGACGACGTCGAGTCCGGTTTCTTCTTTGGCTTCACGGATGGCTGCGTGTTCGACGGATTCGCCTTCATCGACGTAACCGCCGGGATTGGCCCAGCCAAAGGGTGGATTTTTACGTTTGACGAGGACGAGTTTGTTGTCGCGGATGATGAGAATATCGACGGTTGGTGTGGGATTTCTGTATTCCATAAAAATGCTCCGGTTAAGAGAAGCCGCCCGAATGGGCGTCCCCGAAAGATTTGCGGCGCGTATCGTCAGATAGCGGCGCGGCCTGCGCGTATCGTCAGATAGCGCGGGCTCAAAAAAGTTTGAAATGCATTATTTGACGGGTTTGGGGGACGATTTTGTGACGTTAAAGATACATCCGGCGAGTATGAGAAGAATGCCCACGACGATGTTCCACGTGATGGCTTCATGAAGGATGATCGCGGCAAGAATCATGGCGATGATGGGTTTGACAAAGAAGGCATACGATGCCGAGGATGCGCCGGTTCGTTCGATGGCTCGCATGAAACAGAAATAGCCGAAGCCGGTTACGACGAAACTGACGTAGAGGAGGACGGGGAGGGAATTTGTATCGATGCCGCGAATAACGGGTTCGCCCATGATTAGGAGGATGACGAGTTCCATGCAGGCGCCGGTAAGGAAGCTCAGACTGTTGAGCGTCATGCCGCCGATTTTTGCGACGCGGCGTTTGCTCAGCGCGGTGTAGAGGCCGAATGCTGCCGAAGCACCAAGGCCCATGGCGATGCCGATGGGTTCGTTTCCAGTGGCGAGATTGAGCGGATTTGCGACGAGTACAAGACCGGTCATGCAGATGGCGAGGACGACGGCTTTCTTTTTCGTGAAGTTTTCACTGGCGACGAAATGGGCGAAAACCATTGTGAACATCGGGTTAAACGAGATGAGCACGGCCGCGAGATTGGCGTTTGTGTGCATGACACTTTCCTGGAAGAGGGTCATGCTGACGACGATATTGATGAGACCGAGCAGGGCGATGAAGCCGAAGTCGGATTTTGTGAGGCAGTATTGTCGTTTTTTAAGGTCGCGAATGGCGAACGGAAGGAGAAAAAGGCCGCCGATGAGAAAGCGCAGGAACGTAAGCTGAAGAGCCGTGAAAGCACTTCCGCCAATTTTAAGGGCGATTTCCATCGTGCCGAAAGCGAGTGCTGTAAGCAGAACCCAGATGTATTTGGAATATTGTTTGAGAGACATTAGATAATGATAGGTTAATGGATGGGGCGATGCTATCGCGTTGCGATACGCATCGCAGTGACGCGTCCTATTGCCGTCGGCAATACGTCCGCGTGAATGAGCGCGAGTGCGCCTTATAAGCCTATATCGGCGAAGCGTGCAACGTCGTTTCGATGATACGGGGGACTCAGTCGGGGCTCTGCCCCGGTGAGTAGCAACGCGGCCGCATTTTTTTTGAAAAAAAACTTGCACACATTGTCCGACACGCGTATAAGGCCGCCTCGTTCGACGGGTTCCAAAAGAACCGGTTGACATTTGAAAACAGAAAAGAAGAAAGCGATAGAGAAAAACAAGGAAATATATTTGTAGCGACGTAGCATGCTACGTTGGTACGTGGATATATTCAAATGTCATCAAGTGTCTATTAAATAGCAATCGCACTCCGAAGGAGTGGGATGGAAATTAAGCTATAAAGGGCACACGGTGGATGCCTTGGCGCTGAGAGGCGATGAAAGACGTAGTAGACTGCGAAAAGC
>JAZRVP010000155.1:0-10203 GCA_045599245.1 Myxococcota bacterium | reverse complement strand
TACAGCGGTACAGGATTATTATAATTGGATTATATCTATTGTGCCGGAAGTCGCATCTCAATATCGAGAAATATGTGGAAATGGCGTGGACGATGATGGAAACGGTCTTGCGGATGACGAAGATTACGCCTGCCGGTTCTGTAAGGAAGGAACCGATTCCGCAGCTTGTAATGCACAATTGATTAAAGATGGAAAAAATAAATGCATCGCGTGGGATAATCAGAAATATCAAGGCGGTGACGTCAAATGTGATGCGTCATGCCATGTCGATTTTAGTCAATGTATAGTCGAAACAAAGTGCGGAAATCATCAGTTGGACGAAGGAGAAGAATGCGATGGACCTCTTTTCGTTGATGATAAACAGCAGTGTTCGGAATATAGTTCGGAATATTCACGTGGTTGGCTGAGATGTAATCATGAATGTAAATTGACATTAGAACGGTGTCAACGGGCAGATGAATGCGGCAATAAATATATCAATGGAGAACTGTATTGTGATCACGCAACATTTGTGAAAGAGGAACATTTATGCACAGACTACGATTCGAATTTGTATAATTCCGGATATATCATTTGTGATGAAAACTGTTTGTTAGATGATTCGGAATGTGGTTTGAACTGCGGCAATGGTGTTGTCGATATCGACAAAGGCGAAATTTGTGATGACAAAGACCTGAATGGTGCAACATGCGAGACGATTTATGGTCCAGGTTCTCAAGGCACGTTGGCATGTTTGGATTGTTATAATTATATGCCGCTATTTTGCAGCAATCCGGCGCAGTGCGGGGATGGGCATTTGCAGCTCATGGAGGATTGTGATGGCGATTTGTTTGGTCAACATGACAGTTGTGGCAAGCACGATCCCGATCGTCCGTATGGAGTGTTGAAGTGCAACGAGGATTGTACGGTCGATACGAGTTTGTGTTCGGCAAACCCTTGCGGTGACGGGGTTTTGGAAGAGGGGGAAGCCTGTGACGGCGAATTGTTTTCTGTGAGCGACTTGTGCGAAGTGCATGATGCGTCTCGTCCGATTGGCAAAGTGACCTGCAAATCCGATTGCACGATAGACACGACATCGTGTGTTGCGACGTTGTGCGGCAATGGCGCATTGGACGAAGGTGAGGCGTGTGACGGCGAATTGTTTTCTGCGAGCGACTTGTGCGAAGTGCATGATGCGTCTCGTCCGATTGGCAAAGTGACCTGCAAATCCGATTGCACGGTTGATACGACGTCGTGTGCCGCAGCGTTGTGCGGAAATGGTGCATTGGACGAAGGTGAAGTCTGTGACGGCGAATTGTTTTCTGCGAGCGACTTGTGTGAAGTGCATGATGCGTCTCGTCCGATTGGCAAAGTGGCCTGCAAATCCGATTGCACGATAGACACGACATCGTGTGTTGCGACGTTGTGCGGCAATGGTGCATTGGACGATGGTGAGGCGTGTGACGGCGAATTATTCAGGACCGATTTGTCATGTGAAACCGAGATGGGGCAGGGATATTCTGGCAAACTGACTTGTTTGGGCGACTGTCAAACTGTATCAACGCAAGGCTGCATTAAACCGGAGGAACAGCCTGATCCGGGGCCTGACAGCGAGGTTTGTGATGATAACATTGACAACGACCATAACGGACAAATCGATTGTGAGGATGAAGCGTGCATTGCTTTTTCATCATGTGTCACGTGGAAGGCGAAGAAACAGTCGAATTGTTCTGTGAATTTCTCGACGCCGTCAGGTGAAGTTCCGTGGGTGTTGCTGGGATTATTGGCGGCTGTCGTGGTAATGAGACGTCGTAAAAACGAACAGATCGGTTGAAAAAATGTGTATGCGTTGCCTGTTGCCGTTGGCAATACGGCAAACGCGCGGCGGCTGTTGCATACGCCGCCGCCCCGAGACTATTCGCATGCTGCGAATACGTCTCGGGATATTTTATATGTGGCAGAACATAAAATATTGCCGTTCTGCGGACGGGCATTGCAGCATTTGGGGGCGTGAAGCCGTGCTTTGCACGGCACTCAAAAGCGGCGCGGATGTATGCCAAAGGCATAGGCCGCGCGGGCTTGCGTATTGGCTTTGAGGCCAATAGCAAGCCCCCAAAATATATATAAATTAATTATTTTAATATAAAACAAGGCTGCCCCTGTTTTTTGTGACAGTTGCCGCCAAATTCTGAACAGTGGTAGCAGATTTCATTTTCAAGCGATGTCTTTTCGTTAAAGTGCTTGAGATTTGCAAACGTGACTTCGGATATCTTTTCGAGTGCTTCGCGCGTGAAAAAGGCCTGATGCGAAGTCAGAAGTACGTTATTGAAGCCGATGAGATGCATGAGTTGATCGTCATGAATGACCTGATCGGAAAAATCCTCGAAGAAAAATTCGGATTCTTCTTCATAAACATCGAGGGCTGCGCCGCCGATGCGCTCGGCCTTGAGGGCATCAATCAGGGCTGCGGTATCGATAAGGGCGCCGCGTGAGGTATTGATAATATAGGCACCGGGTTTGAGAAGCTTCATCGTTTCTGCATTGAGCAGGTGATGGTTTTCCTGCGTGAGCGGACAGTGAAGCGAAATGATGTCCGACTGCTTGAGCAGCGACTCCAGATCGACGTATTCTACCCCGGCAATGGTCGAGGGATAGGGATCATAGGCTAACACGCGCATTCCAAAACCCCTGCAAATATCGATAAAACATCTGCCGATGAGGCCGGTTCCGATAACGCCGACTGTTTTTCCGTGCATGTCGAAGCCAAGCAGGCCGCTGAGCGCAAAATTGTGATCGCGGGTGCGCAGGTATGCACGGTGCGTCTTTCGATTTAGTGTCATGAGCATTGCAATGGCATGTTCCGCAACTGCATACGGGGAATATTTGGGAACGCGAACGACGTGAATGCGGCCGTATGCATGGCGCATATCGACATTGTTATAGCCTGCACAGCGCATGGCGATAAGCTTGATGCCAATTCGTTCGAGTTCGTCTATGGTTTCGGCTCCAATATCGTCGTTCACAAAAGCGCATACGGCATCGGAACCTTTGGCAAGCTGGGCTGTATCGGGGGTTAGACGCGTTTCAAGAAATTTGAGCTCATAGCCATAGGCTTCGTTTTCTTTGCTGAGATATTGGCGATCATAGGGCTTCGTATCAAAAATTGTAATCTTCATGTTATCCTTTGGTTGGACAAATTGGGGAACTCTGCGAAAGAATTGCAGCGGCGGCGAAGGATAAGCGCGGATTTAAAATGTCAAATGCTGTTGTTAAGTATCCACTCTCCCGGTTACATACTCACCGGAGCTCTGCCCCGAACCCCGCTGGGGCTTTGCCCCAGACTCCACCAAAGGACTGAGTCCTTTGGAAACCTCAATATTTTAAGTGGATAGAAACTTTTTGGGCTGCCTAACCATGTTTCCTCGCCGGGGCCCCTCCTCAGTTCGCAATATGAAATGCACTTCGTTTCCCGAGCCTGTCGGCTCTCCAACTCGTTCATTTCATTTGCTCACAGGGCTCTGCGATGCCAGCCGTCCACCGGACGCCTGCCTTCTCGGCCCCCCCCGGCTTTCCTCATTTGTTGCCTTAAAATATCGTTTTGTTCAGAGGTTCATTAAGGAAGAAGCTGATGAGTTCTCATTTGTTTGACTATGTGGTAGAAGGTGGGCTGTTATCCAGCGGAGTATGTCATGGACATGCCAATTTGGGGTCATTTTCGGAGGCTTGATGAAAGGAATAAGAAAAACTAGCATTATTTGCGGGCTGTCAATGATGTGTTTTGGCTGTAGTAATGCTGCAAAGCCTCAGGCTTCTGAAAATAGTGCTGAGAATGAGGCAGTGCCTGAAGATAAAAAGGTTGATGAGAAAACAAAAGTTGTTCGAAATGTTCGATGTTTGATTGATTATAATGGCAATAAAATTGAAAATGGTCAAAGTTCGATAGGGTTTACACTTTCTACAATGGATGATCTCGATGTCGCTTTAAGTGATAAAAACCTTTATCGGCGCGTCTGTCATGAAGCCTGGATTGCGCAGCACGATGCCTTGGACTATGAGTTTGACTGCCGCGAGATCGTTGATGCCGGGAATGAAGAGAGGTTTTCCGGGGGATTTGAAAAAAAGTATCACGTCCATTGTGAGAATGTAGAAAAAATCGATTATAATGATAAAGGAACCGGGAAAAAAGGAACGGCATCCTGTGCAATTGATATGATTTTATCCGCGAAAGAGTATGGTAAATATCCAAAAATGGGAAAAACCTATAATTTTGAGGATATATCATTTCGTCGAAACGACATAATGGAAGAGATAACGATGAGATTTTGTTCCGAGCCTGAGCTGATGAATAGTCATTTTGTTGTAAAATGCGACCGGAATTTTCAAGTGTACGCTTCGGATGAAACGATGTATTTGAAAATCAGTTGTCAATAATGGAAAGAGACGATGCAGACGATAGCAACAGCCACATCTAAATTTATTTTATCGGGTGAACATTTTGTCGTTGATGGAATGCCAAGCGTTGTGCTTCCGGCGGCTTGTTTTTCGACTCAGATAACGCTTTCGGAACGAAACGACACTGAAATTAAAGTCAACTGCACGTTTGATTGTGAACAGCCCGAAATCGAACGCAGCAAAAGTTCGTATGAAGCGGATGTACTTCGACTTTTTAAACGGGCCGCTCACTTTCTCGATATTGATCTGAGAGGGGAAGGACTGACGCTTGATGTCAAGAGCCAGATTCCGCCGGGGCAGGGGGCGGGGTCATCATCGGCTTTGTGCAAGGCGATCGTTGAAGTCCTTTTCAAGCATTATCTCGTCAATGATGTTCATCCCAATTATCTCCAGTGGTTTGGGACTCAGTTGGAAAATGAGTGGCATGGACCGGTTTCCGGTATCGACAATGCGGCAATTTCGTGGCGCCGGATGATGCTTTACCAAAAATTTAAACCGATAGAGTTTATTGTTCCCGGCGGACCGATTTTTTTTGTTGTGGGATCGGTCGGGAAACGCAAGGGCAGCAGTCCATACGAAACATTTCGATGGCTTCGCGAAAAACAGCCGCTTCAATATGCTTCATATCGCAATGTCATGACGGGAAATGCCACACTGCTTGCAAAAGCCATTCAACTCGGAAAATTATGGGATATCGGGGCATTTATGACCGAATCTCATCAGGTGTTTGAGGCAATCGGAATCGTCGATCCCGGAGTGGCGGAGGCTGTCAAAGTTGCGAATGAATACGGCGCATTTGGAGCCAGAATGACGGGGGCTGGAGGCGGTGGTTTTGTCATTGCCTGTATTTCCGTTCAAAATGTCGAAAAATTGCAAATTGCGTGGCAAAATCTTGGCTTGAAAAATATACGTGTTCTTCAGTTCGGCATTTAGGAAAGGTCTGATTTATTATTTTTCTGGGGCTTTGCCCCAGGTCCTGCTCTAAGGAACCTCTGAACAAAGATGTTTCTGGGGCTTTGCCCCAAACCCCACCAAAGGGCTGAGCCCTTTGGAATCCTCAATATTGTTAGATGGTATAAGCATTTGGGGCTGCCTGACTATGATTCCTCGCTGGGACCCAACCCCCAGCTTTCCTCATTTGTTACCTTAGTTTTGTTTTATTCAGACTTTCCCTAAGGAACCTCTGAATAAAGATTATTTACTTATTTTTTCTGGGGCTTTGCCCCTGCTCTGTTCGCAATATGAAATGAACTTCGTTTCCCGAGCCTGTCGGCTCTCCAATTCGTTCATTTCATTTGCTCACTGGGCTCTGCGATGCCAGCCGTCCACCGGACGCCTGCCTTCTCGGCCCCCCCGGCTCTCATCATTTTCTGCCTTAAAATATCGTTTTGTTCAGAGGTTCCCTATGGTTTGGAGCACAAGTGATTTATGGTTAAGACCTGTTTATGATCTCATCTGGAATTCCATGGTGAGGTTTATTGTCTGTGCTATAGAGCAATTTGTGACGCACATGTTTTACGGGCCTGGCGTCTGCTGGACGGTGCAATCATGTACTGGTATGCAATCGTGGAGAAGAAGAGGGAGAAGAGTAAAAAAATCATTTATTTGTTTGCTATTTGGAAAGAGATATCGTAAAAAAACGCTGTCATCATTTTTGATGGCAAATGGTCCAATTCCATCTGGAAAATAGGTTTTTTTCAGACAGGCAGCAGAGCTGTTGATGGTAAGGGGCACTTGACCTTTAAGTAAAAGGAAGGTGTGGGATGGAAAGAAGTTTTTGTTTTGTGGCTGGTACCTGTTTTGTATCAGAGTCATCATTGACCAAAGAAAAAATGAAACGATTTGTCAAACGACGCAAAAATAATTGATTGCGTTATTGTATTTTTAACTAACTGTACATTCGTTTCGGCATAACTACGTCATTTCTTTGGGAGAATATATTATGATGACAAAAGAGTATTTTTTAGAGACATATCCTGAAGTCGTATTGCTTGCTCAAGAAGCTATTAATGAGCTGTATGGCAATAGTCTTCAGATGCCTGACTGGCGGAAAGAATACAAATACAAAACTGGGGAAAATAAATGGAAAAAAGCTCATGAATGGGACCTTTTGACTTCGACATTTCCTGAAAAACAAGTGATGGACTGGATAGATTGCAATAAGAATTATCAGGAAGCATTTGATGATTTTGCTAATCTGGTTTTTCGATCGATAAATTACAATTTCGAAATCTGTGAAGATGCAAGAAAAGCTGTATGTGCTATTTTTAAAGACGAAATTGTTTCCAAAATTCATGAATCATGGCTGCAGGCTGTTGAATGCAAAAAGAAAAGAGATGCTTATCGCAGAAAAAGAGGGTTGATTGAAAATAACATACATTCGGATATTGCGTTTTTTGTCTATGAGCATAAATACGACAATTATAGGAAAAATTATTGCCAAAACGGTTTTTTCAGAAGAAGTGATCATTGGGAACTTGAAAAATGGGGAAATCGTACCTTTGGCCTTTCGGTGAGGTTTGATGAAGTATTTACTGAAAAACTGGCTTCTGAAATCAGTAAAACGGTCTTGAACGGCAGTTATTTTGTCATAACTCCGGCCAGGCAGAGCGTCTATGATGAAATTGCAGTAAAGGAAGGAATGGATATCTGCGGCATTACCGATGTTCCTGTTCAGGCTTTAAGGACAGGAAGCCGGGATGAAGTCGCTGTATTGATGCAAAATGCTACCATGTTTAAAAAAATCAAATGGATTGTCGACCAAATGGCAGAATGCTTTTCTTATTTTAGTATGATGATTTATGTTTCCGAGGGTACAAACAGGTATATGGCGCCATGCCTTGTCGTGTTTGAAAACGAAATGCAGAGTGGAGCAGAGCAAAATGCTCATATCGAGCTAAAACAGTTTGCTAAAGCCATTGAAGAGGGATTGGAGCTCAAGAGCGTTCTCTATCATGGGGCTGACCGCAAGGAAGCTGAATTGCTCTTTTTGGGGGATGATGGCTCGTGTCAGGGGATGCAAATTCCACACTTCGAGCTGATGGATGAGGTTTCACTGTATATGTCTGCCTGCCTGGAAACTGAAAAAGAGCTTGATATCAGATATCTGCACGACAATCGTTTCGATGTCCTGTTTCAAAATGCCTCTGATATAAAAATTGGATGAGACTTGCTGCCGCCGGCTGAAAAGCCGAGCGGTGAAGACTCATCAACTCATTTGTGCCTGATTTTTTGTTGATGAGTCTTCTTTAACGTTGCATTATTTGGGTGCCAAAATTGAAAAATTTCATTGAGTAAACTATATGCTCATTGCGTTTCACAACAGAGTTGTTTGGAACGTAAGTACGGGTGTGATTCGCTAATGTATGTGAATAAATGCTGGATGCAGACATTCGTTTTGAAGTGGCAAAGGAAAATTAAAAATGGTTATTTCTAAAAAATCAGACGAATCTGCGCTTGGAAAATCAACACTAAAGCAAAGGGAGATTACATCCGTTCAAACTACGGAATTTACTTCGCTTTCTTCGCGTATAAGACGTGTCAGAAAACCAGAGGTTTCTGTTCAGATTAGAACTTGGGACGAGGCTTTGAATAAACTCGGGATTGTCACTTTTGACATTCCATGGAATGCGTCCGGTTCAGACGCATTAAGGCTTTTGAGACAAAATTACGGGAAACGGTATCAGGAACTTTTTGATTCTGTGTTTGATGAAGTCTGTTGCATTTTTTCTAAGAGAAGCAGCAAAGATCAGCTCTGTGCACTGGGGGCAGCACTTTTGGATGCCGGACTGAGATTCGGATATCTGGCGATCAACCCTTTGGTTTATCAGGCTTTCCTTGTTGAAAATGTCGATACAAAATCTTTTCAGACCCTTTGGAAAGACATCCTTTCGCGCCATCAGTTTTTTGACTTTGTCCAAATGTTCACTCTTCGCCGAAATGAACGCTATGATCTGCCTGCAAAAGATGTTCTCTTCCCAATAAGGCATATTCAGATGACCAGCGAGGTGTCTGAACGGTTTTCTCGGTTTCGAATGAGCGATGAGCTTAAAGTGATTGGCGGCTATTTATTTGTTCAGATGCCTGCGGTTCGGCTCAACGTAAAAACTGATTTGCCTGCTCTGATGCCTCATGTGACGTGTCGGGTATACGATTTGCAGGCCTGGCCGCTTCGTGAATTGAACGCCGCTGTCTGTTACAATCCTGCCTATATTGATCCTTATTCCTGTGAATTTGAAACGGAGAGTGGACAAAAGTGCATTTTGAGAGGCTATGACCTTGAGCATCTTCACTTTGATAACGATACCCTTGGTTCTGTCAATAATGCAGACTCTGATGCAGCCTCAAAACAGTGGAACGGCATTTCTCTGGACGGGACTTCTGTCGATTCGGAAAAAATACCGACAATTCGTAATGCTGAACCCATTTTTGTGTATCATCATCATGTCGTTTTCAATTTTTCTCCGGAAGTTTCCTCTGAGATGTCATCTAAGTCTTCTTCCAGAAAAACGTCGACTAAATCGATTTTGCTCGATTACAACTGGAACAAAGATAAGTGGGCCGCAATGGAAATGCCTAATTTTTACCTCATCGGGAAAAATGACATCTTTCTCTACAAAAATAAATGGTTGGTCATTCCTGATAAAAGCATTTCCGCCAGTTCAAGCAGTTATGTCGTTAGATTTTGGGATCCCATGACCAATTCCTGCTACAGAATAATGGATATTACGCTTGGGGGACATGTCATCAAACAGTATATTCCGATCAACGACGATATGCTTTTCTTTCTAGATGATGGCAGACTCATTGTGTATGAACCGTTTGTCGATGAAAATGGCGAAAATGTTCCGGATCTCGTTGCCTGGCTGGCCAGAGAGGCAAGAAATGATATGTCACAGACTTTGGATGCCTGGTCTTCCGAAGTTAAAAGAGAATACGATTGCCTTGATGATGAACAGGAACCGCGTTTTAGTCGATTTCGTATGATGAAAAATGTTCAGGACCAATACAAAGTCAGATTTGCGAATGGCCTTTCCGTTGTCATCACAATCGAAGATGAAATTTGAAAATGTTTGAAAATGCGCAGGTGAGGCTGATTGCTGCAGTTGATGAGTGTATGGGGATTGGACGGGATGGAAAAATCCCGTGGGATTTGCCTTCGGACAGAGCCTTTTTTAAATTCATGACGTTTGGTCATCCCGTCATTATGGGCATGAATACATTTGTCAGTCTGGCTCACAAGCCGCTACCTGGAAGGTTTTGTGCTGTCTTGACGCATCATCCCGAGCGTTATGTTTGGCGCGATGAATGCCTGGGGGCATCTGATTTAAACGAGCTTTTGAAAGTCTGTTCACAGCGCGATGAAGTCATTTATGGAATAGGCGGCGCTCAAATTTATCGTCTGCTTTTGCCATATACGGATTTCATCATTTTGAGCAGAGTTCCAGGCAATTACTGCTGTGACGCCTTTTTTCCGCCATTTGATGGCTTCGTGCTTGAAAAACATTCCGTTGAAAATGGAATACGAATTGATTGTTACAACTCAGGCAGGGGGCGTTCACAAATCTACTGAAATATGAGCAGAGTATTTCGCAAATATAAGGCAGAAAATGGCGAGAGCCGGGGGGGGGCCCGGCGGGGTAATAATGGTTAGGCAGCCTCAAAAGCTAATACCAACCTAAAATATTGTTGATTCTTAAGGGCTCAGCTCTTAAGCGGGGTTCGGGGCAGAGCCCCGTCTGAATAGTAACGTTGATCTGCTACTCGACACTC